>JALSTC010000140.1 GCA_026983935.1 Ardenticatenia bacterium | reverse complement strand
ACGCTGATCACCAGGCTGCGCACGATGCGGGCATAGTTCGGCCACCAGACCACGATCATGGCAATGACGGCATTTAGCACGCTCGGCCCCAGCGCCGCGGCAATGCTCATCGCCAGAATGATAATGGGAAAGGCCATGAACACTTCCGTGACCCGCATCAGCAGTTCGTCCCAGACTCCGCCCACATATCCGGCCACCGCGCCGATAGCCGTGCCAACGATGGCCGCGCTGACGATCACCAGCAGCCCGGCAGGCAGCGAAATCTGCCCGCCGTAAAGCACACGGGTCAGCACATCCCGGCCTAACTGATCCGTGCCAAAAGGATGCGCGGTGCTTGGCGGCTGCAAGCGTGCCCGCACGTCCTGCTGCAGGGGATCGTAGGGGGCCACGGCCCCCGCTCCCAGTGAGACGGCAAACCACACCACACAAATCACCAGCCCGACGGCCATCAGCGGATTGCGGCGGGCATGTCCACGAACTGTAACCAGGGTATCCATTGATGTCATTTCAAACGCACACGCGGATCAAGCCAGTAATAAAGAATATCCACCACAAGGTTAGTCAGGATAAATATCATGGCGATCAGCATACTGACGCCCATGATGGCCGGGAAGTCAAGCGTGCGGGCCGCGTTGTAGGCATACCGCCCGATTCCCTCCCAGGCGAAGATCGTCTCGGTGAGCACAGCGCCCGACAGCAGGCTGCCATAAGACAGGCCGATAACGGTGACAACCGGCATCAGCGCATTGCGCAGCCCATGACGCAGGATCACCGTCCGCTCCGGCAGGCCCTTGCTGCGGGCCGTCATCATGTATTCCTGAGAAAGCACTTCCAGCATGGAAGAGCGCGTGATGCGGGCGATCAGCCCTGCCGAATACGCGCCCAGCACCAGCGCGGGCAGGATCAGATGCGCGACGGCATTGCCCAGGATATCCCACTGCCCGGCCAGGATACTGTCAATCGTGTAGAGTCCCGTAACTCGCGGCGGCGGGATCAGGATGGCATCGAGCCGCCCCGGCCCCGGCAGCAGATCGAGCTGAAGATACAGGATCATCAGGCAGATCAACGCCAGCCAGAAGACCGGTGCACTGACTCCGATCAGGGACAGAATGCGCACCACAAAGTCCACCGGTCGATTCCGCCAGACCGCAGAAATCACGCCAAAGATCACCCCCGCCACCAGACTCACCAGAATACCCGCCGTCGAAAGCTCGACCGTCGCCGGGAGGAAGCGTCCCAGCTCCTCTGCCACCGGTCGGTGACTGCGAATCGAAGTCCCCAGGTCGCCCTGCAGCAGGTTGCCCAGGTAGGTCAAATACTGCACATGGAGCGGTTCGTCCAGCCCCCATTTCTGGCGGAAGGCGGCGACGATCTCCGGGTCAGCGGCGGCGCGTTCGCCCAGATTGGCGGCAGTCGGATCGGCAGGGAGGGCGTTGGCGATGATGAAGCTCACAATTGAAATGCCGATGACGAGGGGAATCATCAGCAGGATACGGCGTGTCAGATAGAGATAGATCGGCATGGTGGCCTCTAAAAGCAGACAGGCGGCGCAGCCCCCGATGAGGCCGCGCCGCCCATGACAGATGGCGGTGATCAGAAGTGCAGCAGGGTCAGGTCCACACGCCACTGGCCGTTATAGCTGAAGCCCTGCAGCTCCGCGCGATAGGCGAAGTGCACGCCGGGCTGGAACAGCGGCACAAACGGCCCGTTCTGCTGCTCATAAAGCTGAATTTCGCGGAACAGATCATTGCGCACATCGGGATCGGTTTCCACTTTGACGGCATCCCGCAGATCAAGGATTTCCTGATCGGCGTTCTCATCCGTCCAGTTGGCCCGGTTACCGACCACGCCGCCCGGCAGGAATTCGACATAGTCCAGGGTGTCGTAGTAGTCCGGATTCCACAGCCACAGGCTGAAGCCCTGTTCACCGGCACGATACTCATCGAGTGACACCTGGAATTCTTCCGGAACCAGGTTGACCGTAATACCCACCTCGGCCAGGTCAGCCTGCACCTTCTGGGCCACAATACCGAACTCCGTGCCGATGTAGTTGAAGTCCGGGTACAGCAGATCAATTTCGAAGCCATCGGCGTATCCCGCCTCGGCCAGCAGGTCGCGGGCCTGGTCAAGGTCACGTGTCAGCGCCTCGGAAGGATCAAGGGCACCAGCAAAACCGATGGGCACCATTGCTGCCGGGGTGTTGGCCCCTTCCCCGCTGAGAATACGGAAACCCTCGTAGTCAATCGCGTAGCGGATGGCCCGCTGCACCAGCGGATTACTGACAGGCCCGCCGATCTCCGGGTCTTCATTACACAGCAGGAAGATCAGCGTATCGCTCTGTGTGGAGAAGACCTCGATCTCTTCATTGGCTTCCAGGGCGGGCACCTGGTCAGGTGTCACGTCCATGGCGATGTGAATATCGCCTGCTTCAAGCGCCAGCTTCTGGGTGGAAACTTCCGGCAGGTTGCGGATGATGATGCGGTCGAAGTAAGGAGCCTCGCCCCAGTAATTCGGGTTGCGCACCAGCACCGTTTGCACGGTCGGCTCGTAGCTTTCCACCATGTAAGGGCCGGTTCCGGCGGAATGATCCCGCAGCCATTCTTCGGCTGTGTCGGTCTCCGCCGCATCCTCGGCATCCGTGCCACCATGTGCCCGCACTTCCTCGGCATTCAAGATGGAAAAGGCATCGAAAACCAGCTTGGCCAGAATGGCCGGATCGGGCTGGGTGAGGGTCATCACCACGGTGAGATCGTCTGCGGCCTCCACGCTGGCGATCGTGTCCGCCAGAAATGAGGGATTATCCCGCAGATTTTTCATACGATTGAAACTGAAGACGACATCTTCGGCAGTCAGCGGATCGCCGTTGGAGAAGGTCACGTCGTCGCGCAGGGTGAAGGTGTAGACCATGCCATCGTCCGAGATTTCCCAGCTTGCGGCCAGATTGGGCAGAATTTCTTCCACCGAATCGGAGGGGAACGTGACCAGCGTATCATAAACAGAATGATGGATCAGCGATCCACCCGGTTCATAGGCGCGGCTGGGATCAAGTGAGTGGTAATCCTCCGAAAGGCCGACAACCAACACGGCCTCGTCTTCCTGGGCAATGACACTGCCAAACGTCATCAGGCCCAGAGCCACAATGAGTAAAACAATTGTTATACGGCGCATTTTTCCCTCCCCAAGAAAGATACTTCTTGTGTGCATACAGGCTCTACGCGGATATTATTCAACCATGGCGACAAAAAAGCAAATTAAGCCCTGCAAGCCCCCGGATTCCGCTTGTCAGAACACAGCACTTACCGTATAGTATGGTCATAGTTAACCATATAATAAGCCACAAGGGCGATTATGAGTCGATTCGGCCACCTCTGGCGGCGAGAGCGGCGAAACAATACTACACACCACAGAGAACAGCTCATCGCCGATCTGATCAGCGGCAACCGAGCGCTCGCCGCCAGTGCCATTGAAAGCCTGCGGGCGGCTGGCTGGCTGGGAGATGGCACGCTGCACAGCATCGATCTGCAAGGAGCCAACCTGTCCGGCCTCAACCTCACTGAAGCCGATCTACACTTTGCCAGATTACAGGGCGTGAACCTGCAGGGCGCCGATCTCACAGGGGCCATTCTGACTCTGGCCGACTTACGCGGTGCCAATCTGGCCCAGGCTAACCTGAACAGCGCTTATCTACTTGACGCCAATCTGGAAGCGGCAACGCTGAGTCTGGCCAACCTGCGTCAGGCAGACTTGAAAGGAGCCAGATTGCAGGGCGCGAACCTGTCGGGGGCCAACATGGAAAGGGCGCACCTTCAAGGGACCGACATGAAGGGGGCCTATCTGGCGCTGGTCAATATGAGGAGTGCTTATCTGGTCGGGGCAAATCTCCAGGCAGCCTACATCCCTTTTGCCCACCTGCAAAACGCAGACCTGCAAGCAGCCAATCTACAAGGGGCCACGCTGAGCGCCTCTGACCTGAGCGGTGCGCGGTTGGGAAAGGCCAATCTAGAGGGCGCAGTGCTGGTCAGAACCGATCTGCAGGGGGCTTATCTGGGTTTTGCCAGCCTGCAGGGGGCCAATCTGGCAGGGGCCAGTCTGCGCGGCACGGGGCTGGATGTCGCCGATCTGAGCGGCGCGATCCTGGCGCTGGCTGATCTGCAAGGAGCCTATCTGGGCGGCGCCAATCTTCAGGCAGCAGACCTCACCGGCGCGATCTTTGCGACAGACACGCGCCTGCCGGATAATACCGCCTGGCTGCCGGGCAGCGACGTAAGCCGCTTCACCGATCCCGCACATCCTGATTTCTGGCGGCCTGCACCAAATCCTTCCACCGGGAGGCTGCCCTGGTGGGCCAGAGAGTCGATCGGATGAACTGGCTGCATGATACACAATTTTGAGGATAAAAAGGGGGGCGGATGGCCTCAAACGTATGTGAGGGCCACCACAAAAAAAGGACAACCTGAA
>JALSTC010000139.1 GCA_026983935.1 Ardenticatenia bacterium | reverse complement strand
GGGGAGACCCACATCGGCGTCCGATCACAGGTCAACAGTCACGGCGAAAACGCGCGGGCCGGTTGGCCTGTCCGGGTAGGGACTGCCCCCGGCGGGTTCGATGGAGACGCCAAAACCCACGAAGGAATCCAGTGGACGGCCTTCCAGCGGCACGGGGATGTAGGCCACGTCGCCCGGTGCGGCGCGGAACAGCCCGCCGCTGTAAACGTCGCCGTCAGCTTCCCGCATCCAGAGCTGGAAGGTCTGATCGGGGCTGAGGGCGGGCAGCGATTCCACACGGATCACGGCCAGCGTGCCATCCGGCGCGGCGACCAGCTCGCCCGTCACCACTTCCTGTCCTTCACCGGGCGCGATCGGGATGTGCAGGACGTTCTGGCTGGCGGTGAGTGTGGCGAAGGCCTGCGCCGGGTCAGGGGCAGGAGGCATCAGCGCGGGGCGCAGCAGGAGCGCAGCGGCGGCTGCCAGGGTTACCACTGCCGCGGCCAGCCACAGGGCGCGATACTGCCGCCGGCGGGCAGGGGCAGCCGTCCGGGTGGGCCGGGGGTGCTGTGCCGCCAGACGGCGGCGCAGGTCATCCGCCAACTGCGGCGGGGCGGGCCGGGCCGGGGCGGTGTAGACCAGCAGTTCGGCTACCTGCCGGTACTCCGCCAGCAGGCGCTGCGCTTCTGGATCAGTGTCCAACTGCGATTCGACGGCGGCGCGTTCTTCCGGATCAAGCGCATCCAGCGCGTATGCAGGGATAAGGTCGTAGAGTGCTTGTTTGTTGTCGTTCATGATACCTGTATATAGTACGCTCAATCGTCGGTGTTTGGATTGCTCTCATTCAACCAGGCCTGCCGCAGCTTCTGCATCCCCAGCCGGAGGCGCGTTTTGACCGTGCCCAGCGGCACCTGCAAATAGGCGGCGATGTCGCTGTGTGTCATGCCGTGGAAATAGGCCAGTTCGATGGCGTCTCGCTGTTCCGGGGGGAGCCGGGCCAGTTCTGCGGCCAGTGTGCCGCGCAGATCATGCGCCGCGCCCGGATCGGGAATCTGCTCCCACAGGTATGGATGCGCGTCAATGGAAAAAGTTTCCTGCCGGGGCGGCTGTCGGCGCTGCTGACTGCGCAGCACATCAATGGCCCGTCGGCGGGCAATGGTCAGCAGCCAGGTCAGAAAGCGCCCCTTTTCCGGGTCATAAGTGTTGGATTTCTCCCACAGGCGCATGAACGTGTCCTGGGTGACTTCCTCGGCGGCCATCCGTTCGCCCAGCACCCGGTAGGCGACGGCGTAGACGGCATTGGCATAGCGGGTGTGCAGGGCGATGAGCGCTTCTTCATCGCCATCCTGGAGTCGTGCGAGCAAGGCGTTTTCCGAACTCTGATCCATTGTTTCCTTGTATGGGCATCAAATGCCGGGACGGTGGTCATATGACCGACGCGCCCCAACTATACACACTCCACGCCTTTGCTGCCAGATGGCCTGTTTTTGGGCCTGCAAAAAATGAGCGCCAGTTTAGAGAAAAAAGATACAAATCATTTGATGCATCCAGGTGGGGAGAATCGCCCGTAGTAGATGGTGTAGCGCATTTCCTGTTATTGAGGAGTATTGAAATGAAAAAACAGTTCGGTATTGTTGTGCTGGCTCTGGCCCTGGTACTTGGCGGCGTGGTGAGCGTCTCCGCGCAGGACACACCGTCGGTCGAAGTCGCCGATCAGCTTTCGCTGGACGGCACGGTGACCATCGCCAGCGCCTACAGCGAAGGCCCCGGCTTCATCGTCATCCATATTGACAACGGCGAAGGCGCGCCCGGCCCCATCGCGGGCTACCGCGCCATCAACCCCGGTTGGAACTACAACGTCAAGGTCGAGATTGACACCACGATGGCAACCCCGACCCTGTTCGCCATGCTGCATAAAGACGATAACACGGTCGGCGAGTACGAATTCGGGCAGGTGGAAGGCGCGGACGGCCCGGTCGTGGTGGACGGCAGCGTCGTGACCCCGCCGTTCAACGTCAACATTGTCTATGCCACCGATCAATTTGTGGAGATGGGGCACATCACCATTGCCTCCGTGACGGCACAGGTTCCCGGCTGGCTGGTGGTGCATGCCCTGAATCCGGAAGGCTTCCGTCCCGGCCCGGTGCTCGGTGAGACCTGGGTGGACGCAGGCACGACCGTTGACGTGCAGGTTGATCTCGAAGGCGAGATCACGGATGTGCTGTGGCCGATGCTGCATGTGGATACCGGTGAAGCGGGCGTCTACGAATTCGGCTCTGTAGAAGGCGCAGACGTCCCGGTGGTGGTGGATGGCCGCGTGGCGACCTTCCCGATCTGGACGGTGCCGCACATGCGCGTCTCTGACCAGCCCATCATGCACGGCGAGAACCGCCCGGACGGCGGCGGGATGATGACTCCCACGCTGGTCGCGGACTCGGCGCTTTCAGAAGGCCCCGGCTGGCTGGTGGTGCACGCCGATAACGACGGCGCGCCCGGCCCGGTGCTCGGTTTCTCCCCGGTGGAAGCGGGCCTGAATACCGATGTGGCCGTTGAGCTGGACGCCGACGGGCTGACCCCGACCCTGTGGCCGATGCTGCATGTGGATACCGGCGAAGCAGGCGTCTATGAATTCGGGCAGGTGGAAGGCGCGGATGGCCCGGTGCGCGTGAATGATGCCGTGCTGACCTTCCCCATCAATGCCGCCCCGGCCATCGTTTATGAGGGCAGTATAGACGAGATGGGCACGCTGACCGTTGCAGAAGCGGTGATTGATGCCCCCGGCTGGCTGGTGATCCACGCCAATGCCGACGGCGCGCCCGGCCCGGTGCTGGGTGCGACCCCGCTGCTGCACGGCGTGAACACCAACGTGGCGGTGCAGGTTGACCCCGACGCCGCCGGTGACCAGGTCTTCCCGATGCTGCACTACGACACCGGTGAAGCAGGCGTCTATGAGTTCGGGCAGGTGGAAGGCGCGGATCCGCCGGTGTTCCTCGGCGGCGCGCCCGTCGTCGGCCCGATGAGCCTCGGCGAGTAAGCCAGCAAGGCCATTTCTCCCACCCCCATGGCAGCGGCCTGTGGTACAAGCACCACAGGCCGTTTGCCTTATATTCGCGATGATGATGGGCAGGCCGCTTCAGCTCAGGTGATATTTCTCCGCTCCGGTCTTCAGGAAGGCCAGCCCTTCACCGGCCAGCACAGCAGGCGGCTGGTTGGGCGGACGCCACAGACAGGTTGCCGCCGCCAGCGCCGGGTTGATGGCTGCGAAGGATTCCAGCACCAGGCTGCCGGTGAAGTTGGCGTCGGCCAGCCCCTGCCAGACCTGATCCCAGTTGACCGTCCCCGTGCCGACCAGCCCACGGTGGCTTTCGCTCATATGGATGTAGTCCAGCACATCCGCCGCGTTCACCAGCGGCGTGTAAAAGCCCTCTTCCTCAATATTCATGTGGTAGGTGTCGGCGTGCAGTTTGAGGTTATCCGCGCCGACGGCCAGGATGGTATCCCGCGTGTCGCTCAGCGTGTTATAGAGGTAGGTCTCATAGCGGTTGCAGGCCTCCAGCGCCAGCGTGATGCCGCGCTTCCTGGCTTCTGCGGCCACGTCTTTGAGCGTGTCAATGACCGTCTGCCGTTCGGCCTGCGTGGGGGGCGCGCCGGTCAGCGTGCCGAGCGAATAGGCGATGCAGCCGCCCAGATAAGTGCTGCCCAGTTCTTCCATTTTGTCCATGGCGGAGATCAGGAAGTCGCGGGCTTTTTCCGGCTGATCGGGCATATGGGAATCTCTGGGCAGGACAAGGGAACAGGTGGCCCCGATGCCTGCCTTCTGCAGCGCCTCCCGGTGACTTTTCGCGTCGAACTCAGCCGGTTTGAGCAGCGGAATCTCAATAAAGTCAAAGCCGGTGGCCCCGGCCTGTGCAATCGCGTGGTTGCCACTTTCGGTGTTCCACTCGCCAATCCAGACAAAAGCGTGTGCGCCGTAGCGAGGCATATAACTCTCCTTTTGCTGTACCTTCTACACCTTGATCCTGAACGGAGGCCGTCTCTCTCCGGGCACATGCACCGGCGGTGGGGCGGCGCGGCGATCAGGGTATGAGCTTACCGCAAAAGCGGGCAGGGGGCGGCATTCTGGCAGCGCCCGATTCCCCGTTTGGTGGGGCCTTATCAATCGGCAGTGCAGCATGTTGGCCTGCGTCTGTCTACTGATGATCGGTGGCTGGCCGGGAGAAGGGCTTTCCCCCGGCCAGCCTGTGGTCTCTCTGCGTTATTCGGGCAGATTCTCTGCGGTGTAGAGCAGGATCGGGGCGTCAATGTGCGTCGGGATCGGACGCCCTTCGGATACCTTGATCGCGCTCTCGACGGCGATGAAGGCGATCTCATACGGGAATTGGGCGACCGTGCCCGCCATGCGCCCTTCACGGACGGCTTCGAGTGCCTCCGGGATGGCGTCCGTGCCGAGGATGATCACCTGGTCTTCCAGGCCTGCCGCGCGGACGGCTTCGGCAGCGCCGAGG
>JALSTC010000138.1 GCA_026983935.1 Ardenticatenia bacterium | reverse complement strand
GACGCGGTGCCCGCGAAACGCGCCGAGATGCGGCTGAATCTGCGTCCCGAACCAGGGGATGTAGCCCGCCAGTTCGTCCAGCACCCCCCGCACCGCCGGAGACCAGTCACGGGGGCGCAGGGCTGCATACCGCGCCTGCACATCTGCCCAGGCCGCCCGCGCCGCCGCCAGGCAGTCGCCGCGCGGATCGCCCCGCCCCATGTGTTCCAGCAGATCGGTCAGCGCTTCGTCACGATGCAGGCGGGCCAGCAGCGTTGCCGCCTGCCGCACGTTGTCACGGAACCAGTCAGGGGGAAGCGGCGGCCCGGCGATATACTCACTGACCACGACCGGCTGGCCGTCAAGCTCCAGCGCCCCCTGCTCCCAGAGCAGCACACGCGGTGCCAGTCCCGCTTCTGCAGCGGCGATGAACAACCGCGCCGCATCCCGCGCCGCCTGATCGTAGCGCAGCAGCGACCCCCGCGGCCAGCGCACCACCGCCCGCAGATCGTCCACGGTCACCAGATAGGCCAGCGTCCGTGGACTGGCATAGTATTCGGCGGCAAGTGTCTCCTCTGGGGCTGGCAGGCCAAACTTCGGCGCAGCCCGCCGCCAGAAGCGCAGCACATCCGCCGCACGTGGGCCAGGATCAACGGTCATCAGATCGTCCTGTCTCCTATCTCTATCAGGTAGCGTAAAATATGATAAATCCTTATAATTCGTCAGGATTAGAATTTACTATACTACTAATCCGGACAAAAATATACACATAAATTCAGAAAGGATGTGCGATGCTGCAAGAATTCAAGGATTTCATCATGCGTGGCAATGCCCTCGATCTCGCCATTGGCGTGATCATCGGCGCGGCCTTTGGGAAAATCGTCTCCTCGCTGGTCAACGATATCCTCATGCCGCCCATCGGCCTGCTGCTGGGCCAGGTGGATTTCTCCGACCTGTTCATCGATCTCTCCGGGCAGGGTTTCACCTCTCTAGCCGCCGCCCAGGAGGCAGGAGCGCCCACCATCAATTATGGCCTTTTCATCAACAACGTGATCGATTTCCTGATCATCGCCCTCGTGATTTTCATCATCGTCAAACAGGTGAATCGCCTCACAAAGCAGGAAGAGGAAGCGCCCGCCGAGCCAACCACCAAGACCTGCCCCTACTGCGCCACCGAAATTCCGATCGCCGCCACGCGCTGCCCGCACTGCACTTCGGAGCTGAGCGCAGAAGCGGCATAGGCCCGCCGGATTACCCTCTCATCTCCAGCGCGATCCCGATGACATGACAGGGATCGCGCTCTTTTTCGCGGCGGTACACGACTAAAAACAGGTGAATCTTATAAAAATAATACACACAGGTGATAAGAATCGATCTATGATCAGGGTGAAATTGAGAACCAACCCTGGCAAAGGGGCTGTCTGTTCGTGCATGCTAAAGGAGGGTGACTATGTTTGAGTTTCTGGCAAGCACAAACGGGCGTATCCTGCGCATCCTGATCGGCGTGATCCTGATCCTGGTTGGCCTGCTGGCCATTCAGGGCACAGTGGGGTATATCGTGGCGATCATCGGCGTGGTGCCGCTGCTGGCGGGCCTGTTCGATGTCTGCATCTTCGCCCCACTGTTCGGTAAACCGCTCCGCGGCACGGAGCTTCGCAAGAAAGAAGGCTAAACACGCCGATCGGCGAGTCGTTGTGTGTACAGTTTCAGAGGGCGTCTGCGCGGACGCCCTCTGCTTTTTTATCCGGTCACGCGCCGGACGACGCATCTTCTTCCGGGCGCGGGGTGGACCCTCCTTCTTCTTCGTATACCTCGGAGAAGAACAACTCGGCCAATCCTGCCGCGTGACTGATCAGATGCCGACCGGCGGCCTCCCCTTCCGGCGATCGCATGGCCCTGTCCAGCGCGTCATAATCCGCAAAGTACAGCTCCAGCACGCGATAGTACGGCGATGGCCCACCCGGTGCGCCGATCACCATATTGACCTGGCGGCGGATCACGCCGGGGATGCGCTCCATCAGCGCCAGGTTGGCGTTGTAGAACGTCTCAAACTCGGCCTCTGATTCCGGCTGACGATACAGAATACTCAGCTTCACCACCATTTACGGATTCTCTCCCTGCGGCAGTTCGGCGGGGACGGGCCGGAACCCGGCAATGACCGCCCGGTACAGGTCACGATACCCGGCCTCATAAAGCGGCTCCGGTGCCCACTGCACGATGCGGTAGGCCGTGCCATCCACCGCCAGCGAGACCAGCATCGTCGCGCGGTAAACCAGCCGCCCGCCTTCATAGGGCACCACATATGTCGCGCTCAGGCCCCTGGCCCTGTCGTCCACCTGCTCCTCCACACGTTGATCGCCGATCGCCACCCCCGGCACTTCCTCCATAACCTCTGCCAGATAGGCTTCCAGCAGGTCAGCGGCGGCCTCTGGCTCATAAGACGCCCCCAGCAGCGGACGCACGGAAATGCCGACCAGTTCGTTGGGGTCCGCAGAGAGGAAGTTCACCGTGCCGTCCAGATTGACCGTTGGCGACCAGTCAAGAGGATAGGTCATCACAAACGACTCGCTGTGATACGGTTCGTCGCCCAACACCGGCACGGCAGCCGTCGCCGGTGCTTCCTCATCGGCGGATGGCGTCATAGGCGTCGGCACAGCCTGCGTCTGGGCTGGCGCGGGCGTGGTAGTGGGCAGCGCGGGCACGTCTGTAGGGGCAGCCTCCTGCCGGAACAGGGGCGTAAAATCGCGCACGATGCGGGCAAAGGCCCCGGCATAGCCCCCGGCCTCGAATTCTGCTTCCGCTGCCCAGGCACGGATCACATAAGCCCCGGTAAAGTTCGCCACCAGCGCCGTGACCTGCAACCGCACCGGCACGCCGTTGATCTGCGCCCGGAACATGGCTGTGCGTCCGGCCAACTGATCGCCGCTGAACTCCTCCGAACGGCGGACGCCCACCTCTTCTGGAGCCAGACCCTCCCGGCGCATGGATTCGACCTCGCTGTTGACCAGCGCATCCAGCACACTGAAGCTGTACCCCATCCCCACGACACGCACCAGCATCCCGGCCTGCAGATCATCCGGCGGAGTGAAGAGCCGTTCCTCCGGCGTGATGCCGGGCATGACCTGCCAGTCCCGCGGGTAGGACACCTGATAGCGCTCATCTTCATAGCGGGCCAGCGGCAGTTCCGGCGGCACAAAGGGCGTCTCCGTCGGCGGGCCAGCCGTCGCGGAAGGCAGCACGCCCGCGGCAGGAGTCGCCGTGGGCGTTTCTGCTGCGCCGCTGCAGGCAGCCAGAATCAGAGACGACAGTAAAAGAACAAAAGGAAAGCAGCGCCGGAGCATACTGCTCTTACACGCCGGGTATCTACGGGAAATCAAAGCCATCAATCACAATCTGCCCTCAAAAAGGCAGCGCGCCCGGTTGCGCGCTGCCGTCAGAATTCGCATACTGCCATACAGGTGCAGGATCACTTCTGCCTGCTCATGATCCCCACCAGCAGCCCGACCGTCAGCCCAATGATAAAGGCAATGCCGAGCACCTGCCACACATTCTGCTGTGCGGTCTGTGTGACCTCGCGGCCAAACTGCTCCAGATTCTGCCGGTCAAGATAGGAGGCGGTGCGCTCCAGCCCTTCGGCCAGCTCGCTTGCCTTGCTGACGACCTCCGCGTCGCCGACTTCTTCGGCCTCGCGGCGGATGCGCTGGGCAGCAGACTGAAGCTCCTCAACGGCCTTATCCTTGACCGCCATTGCCCGGCTGACCATCTCACGGCGCAGTTCTCGCATCCGCGCCTGCACGTCGGCCAGCTCGGCTCTGGCCTGTTCGGTCGCCTCGCCGACACGTGCCCGCACATCCTCGGCGATCTTCTCGACGTTCTCTCTGGCTCGTTCTGCACCATTTTCACCCATGGTCAACCCTCCTTGCAAACCTGACGGCTTATCATCATTATAAACCATTATCCCTCACGCAGCGTGTTGCATAGGGTATAATCCCGGCGCTATGAATACGAAAATCACGCGCTACTCTACTATACGCCAGCGGCGCTGGCAGGTTGCGGGCGTTCTGGCGCTCATCTTGCTGCTGCTGGGCGGGCTGGCCGCCGACATGGCCGCGCACGGGCTGGTCTGGCAGACCCTGTGGAACCTGACCGGGGAAGAAACTCCCGCCGGGCAGGTGCGCGGCTTCGTCGAATGGCTGGGCAACTTCACCCGCCGCCTGCCGGAAACGCGCCCGGACATCGTCCCGGCGCTGGCGCAGGTCAACCCCTATGGCATCAACACTTTCCTGCAGCATGAGGTCGAGCCGGAAAAACGCGCCCGCCAGTTGGAGATGATCGCGGCGGCGGGCTTCCACTGGATTCGGCAGGAGTTCGCCTGGGAGGATATTGAGATTCACGGGCGCGGCGACTTCGAAGACCGGCGCAACGATCCCGTGCGGAACGCCTGGGACAAATACGACAACATCGTCGAACTGGCGGAACAGTACGGACTGGAAATCCAGGCGCGGCTGAGCAACCCGCCCCC
>JALSTC010000137.1 GCA_026983935.1 Ardenticatenia bacterium | reverse complement strand
AGCATAATACGCACCAACAGGCTTCTACTGCCGCCGCCAGGGCGGACCAGCACCTGCAGGCAGGCCGCCCCCCTGCCCTGATGTTGAGGGATCAACTATAGCGGGCGCGGTTGGCTCCCAACTGCGCAGGTATGCCGTCAGAGCGGCGATGTCTGCCTCGGTCAGGCGACCGCCCCAGGCTGGCATAGCCGTACCGGTCACCCCCAGCGTGATGATCTGCTGAATGGCTGCGTCAGAAGTCTGCGTGAGGAAGGTCTGGCTGTTCAGCGCCGGAGCCATGCGTGTGCCATAGCCCTCCGCACCGTGGCATCGCGCACACAGAATGCTGTACAGACGCTCCCCTTCGGCAACGGCCTCCGGACTCATATCAATCGGTGGCGCTTCCACCACCGGTATCTCCACACCTGCCGCAGCCAGTTCATCCCAACGCCGAATCAGCAGCGTCAGGTCCGCTATTTCCTGGCCGTCCAGCGCAGCCCCCCACGCGGCCATCAATGTTCCGGGCACA
This sequence comes from Ardenticatenia bacterium, assembly GCA_026983935.1. Classification (GTDB taxonomy): domain Bacteria; phylum Chloroflexota; class Anaerolineae; order Aggregatilineales; family Ch27; genus JALSTC01. Next base: position 4,008 of record JALSTC010000137.1, on the reverse strand, counting down.
CCCTGTTCGATGGTTCGCTGGATGTCCCCATCACTGAGCCGTTCACGCAGCTCAGCAGCATTCAATGCCGGGGCAAGCGCAGTCCCTTCGCCATTGCCCCCATGACAGGCCGCGCAGTTTTCGGCATAGAGGCTCAAACCATTTGCCAGCGCCTCCCCATCCGGCAGGCTCTGGACTGAGGCGAGCGTCTCTTCGGAGATTTCCACCGCCACCGCTTCTGGCGGCGTCAGCCCCAGCTCAGCCACACGAGCAGAAACAGTCTGCCAGTCGCCAAACTGAATCACGGCGATCAGGCTGTCAATCTGCGCATCGGTGAAAATCCCGCCTTCATTGACACCATAGGCGGCCATTGCTGTATTGTAGCGTCCCCGTTCAATGGTACGGAACAATGTCTCATAATCCATCGCCCGCACGCCTTCATTATTCAACGCAGGGGTTGCACCAAGCCCCTCCCCTGCTGCGCCGTGACAGACAGCGCAGTTCTCGGCGAACAGATCTGTACCTTCGGCCACCGCCTCTTCACGCAGGCGAATCAGCGCTTCGGCCTGCCGCGTCGGCTCTCTCAGGGCCGCCGTGCCCAACGTGACAGCGATCAACAGCGTTGCCAGAAATCCCGTCCACATCATCTCTCGCGTCATCACACCCTCCCTAAGCGTATACCAGATCATCGGGACTGGCATGATCGCGCTCGATCACCGTGCCAGTATCTACCTTCACCTGGCCATCCTCAATCAAGACCGGAAAGCGATCCAGCGGACGCGGTGCGGGCGGATTCAGCACCTGCCCATCCGTCTCAAAAACGGAACCATGGCACGGACACACAAACTGCCCCACCGCCTGATCCCAGGGCACAGCGCATCCCAGATGCGTGCATTTGCGATACAGGGCCAGGAAACCACCATCTTCCATGCGCACCAGGTAAAAGCGGCCATTGTTGAAGGCGGTCACGCTGCCAGGCGGAAAATCCTCCACAGCGCCAGCCGTAAACACGCTGCCAAACTCCCCTTCTGCCACCCTCGGTGAGAGAAAGGTCAACGCCACACCACCGGCTTCCAGCAGGGCCAGCGTCCCTGCAGCCCCCCAGGCCAACTTCAAGAAATCGCGCCGAGAAACCCGTTCGGGCTGTTCAACCGCCTTCGTCACAGATTCAGTTCGTTTTTGCTCTGTCATGACAGCACCTCCCACGGCCACATCAATGCCATGCCTTCGCCACGAAAAGCAATTCCGATGACGGTCAGCACCACAAATGCCACAACCAACAGGGTAAACAGGCTTTGCCTGGTTTCGCAGGCCGTTGCCTTGAAAACACGCTTTGCTGCCGCATAATACCCGATCAACAACAGAAGCAGCGCAGCCAATGGAATCCAGCCGTTGCTGATGATGGTCGGCAGTCTGGGCATAAGTGAAGGCCAATCAATCACGTACTCATCCAGCAGCACCAGAATCGGCGTTGCGATCAGGCCAGTAATGGCTCCCACCAGCGCCATCTGCCTGCCTTTACGAGAGCGGAACCAGATGCCCTCTCCGTCCATATCAAAACGCAGATAAGGAAGCACTCCAAGCCCCACGAGTGCCAGTGCCGGGACGACAATAGCGCCAAAAACCGGGTGAAAATGCAGCAGCAGCTCCTGCAACCCCATAAAGTACCAGGCCGCTTTAGCGGGATTCGGACTGTGATCGGGATTGGCGGCGGCTTCTAGCGGCGCATCCACCCACGATGCCCACAGCAAGATGAGGGCGATCATGACAAGCGCAAAGACAAACTCCCGCGCCACAAGGTGGGGCAGTGTGGTCACTTTCTCAACGCGCGCCGGTCGTTCCTCATCTACATCACGCGGAATGGTCAATGTATCCTTGCGGACACGCCAGATATGGAAGGAGGCAATCCCCATCAAGGTCAGGGGGATAATCGCCACATGCAAACCATAGAAATTGGTCAGGGTTGCAGCGCCAACTTCCGGCCCGCCCAGAATCAAGCGGCTCAGCCCTTCGCCCACAAAAGGTATATAACTCAACAGGCTTGACCCGACCGTCACTGCCCAGTAGGCCAGTTGATCCCAGGGCAAAAGGTAGCCGGTGAAATTGGCTGCGACGACAAGCAGCAGCAGTGAAATGCCAAGCACCCAGTTGAATTCGCGTGGGGTGCGAAAGCCGCTGGTATAGAACACCCGCAGCAGGTGCAAAAAGACAACGACCAGCAGTAAATTGCCACTCCAATGATGGAGATTGCGGATCAACTGTCCAAAATAAACATCTGTTCGCAGCGCCAGCATGTCGTTGTAGGCCTGTTCCGGGGTTGGCGTGTAAACGAACATCAACATGACCCCGGTCGCCACCAGCATCGCCAGCAGCAGCAGTGCCAGTCCTCCCAGCCCCCATGTATAAGTGAACTTCAGCGCTCGTTTTGAAACTTTGCTCGGATGCAGGTGAAGGATGAGGTTGTTCATCACCAGCCGCATTCGTCCCCGGTCATCTCGCGGCGGCAGTTCATCCCGCTGCAAGGATTCCAGGACACGCTGTGGCAAACTTTCCGGTCTGGGGTCCTGTGTTGTCATGGTATCCTCTCCCCGGTGATCGGTTTCTCCTGTTGGCTCAACATATCATAGCTGACTCGCAAACTATGACCGCCCCCCATGATAGCCATTGCCGCCGGAAGTCCAGGCGTCATTACGACCACCCTGATAGCCATTACCACCCTGGCCATAACTGCCTGCTCCCTGGGATTGGTCGGGGGGTGCGCCGGACTGCCCCGACGCACCGCCATTCCCACCGCGCCCCGGGCCGCCCCACAGTGGGCGCCCGTTAGGGTCACGCAGCATGATTCGCTCACCGGTTGCCAGCCGGGTGATCTCGCCTGCCTGAAATTGGCCACCTTCCCAGAACCCGAGAACGGCTATTTCGTCACCAACATCCAGGGCCACACCCTGACTCTGCCAGAAGCCAGACTGCCCCAACTGCAGCGTCAGCAGCTCGCCATTCTCAGTCTGCATGGTCAGCCCCATCGCGTCCAGCGCAGTGATCACGCCGTTCATCGTCACCCAGTCCTCAGGGGCAATCTGAGGCTCACCTGCGCCGTCGCCCTGCCCCTCTGCACCACCGCCAGACCAGAGCGGCTGCCCTTCTGCAGACCGGAGAGCAATCTGGACGCCTTCCGCCGTAGTGACGGTCATTGCATGAATTTGCTCGCCATTAAAGAAGCCTTCAACCTGCACGGCTTCATTCACGGCAAGCTCAACGCCCTGTGCCTGCCAGAAGCCAGGCGGCCCGAGTTCCACATAGACCTGGCTGCCATCGTCCAGCGTGAGAGTCAGGCCAAAGTCATCCATCTCCGCAATCACGCCGCTGGCCGACCAGGGTTCCCCCACCATATCCAGCGACTGCTGCTGCTCTACGGCAATCGGCCCCGTGCCATCAGCAGCACCTGCCTGGCCCTGCCGCTCAACAGAAGGGCCGCCCCGACCCTGTGACTGCAGCCCCTGGCCCTGCGGGCCGACCGGTGTCACCTCCGGCAGCGCAGCCGTATCTGCCTCAACGGTTGGCGCTGCTTCATCCACTGCAGGGCGAACGGCATCATACACGCCTACACCCGCAGCCCCTACCACGCTCAACAGCAGGAAACCGATAACTGCTTTCTGTAACATCCCGGCACCTCCGTGCTCACGTTCTGATTCTCAAGCGTGGATATCATGCCAAACGGTTGTGAAGAACTTATGAAGGCATCATGTGGACTTTGTGTGGAACCGATGCAGCTTCAAGGGAATACCAAAACCGCCCGGACATTGAACCGGGCGGTTTCGGGCCAGGAGGCAAAACCGCATATGCCCACATCCACACAGGCACATGCGGCAAGGAAGTCAGTTCAATGAAATCTCATGCTCGCGTGGAACAGGCATGTGTAAATAGGCCATCGTCTCAGCGCGATACTTGATGCCCCGCAACTGGCTGTTAATCAGGGCAAATACCAGGACTTCCAACAGCAGGTTGGAGAATGCACTCAGAATCCCATAG
>JALSTC010000136.1 GCA_026983935.1 Ardenticatenia bacterium | reverse complement strand
GCGGGTATTGAGCCTCCGACTACATGGGATGAGTGGCTGGCCGCAGTTGAGACACTCACAACCGATGATCAGTACGGCATTGGTCTGCCGGCCAATCGTCAGCTATACACCGACCAGACCGTTTACGACTTCATGATCAACGCTGGCGCTGCGGAGATATACAATGACGACGGCACACTGCGTTTCAATAACGAAAACACCGTCGCCGCCTATGATTTCTACCGCCAGCTTTACCAGTACTCTCCGCCGGACAGCCCGAACTGGACATGGGGTGAGGCTGAAGCCTGCTTTGCCAGTAGAACCTGCGCGATGATTTTGCAGTTCACTGTGATCACCACCTACGATACGCAGGCCGAAGGCGACCCGGACGATCTGGGCGTCATCGCCATTCCGCATTCGCCGGATGTTGAGGAATCAGGCACCATCTCTTACGTCAATGGTGTGATGCTCTTGACCGATGATCCGGCCAAACAGGAAGCTGCGTATGAGTTCCTGCGCTTTATCCTCGAACCCGAAAACTATGGACGCTTCCTGAACATGGAACCGGGCCTGTTTCTGCCCGTCACAGAAGATGGCAGCGAGGCAGAGAGCTACTGGAACGACGATCTGGTGGTGAAGTACCATGACCAGATCGAAGTGATGCTGGAAAACTCGCGCAATGGGATGCTGTTTGGCTTCACTGGCGGGCATACCTTCCCCAGCATTGCCCAGATCTCGGCACAGAATATCCTGGCGCAAACATTGCAGCGCGTCGTGATTGACGGTGTCGATCCGGCAGAGGCAGTTGCTGAAGGCCAAGCAATGATGGAAGAGGCAATCGAAGACTGAGCAGATGCACGTCTGGTTCAGTGTAGTGTCGGTGGGGAAACCATCCCCACCGACTATTATATTCAGGAGCAAACATGGGCGCGGACCTATCCAGACTAAAAAGCCGTTGGCGACTCAAGGATCGATCGCGGAGCTCCTACCGCTCTCGCGAGGCGCTGCTGGGATATGTGCTGGTGGCACCACTTATCCTGTGGCTTGCAGGTACGATTCTCTATCCCTTGTTTTCTGCTATCCGGATCAGCTTTCTGGATGTCGGCATCATCGGTACGGGGGGAGAATTCGTCGGCCTGGAAAACTACGGCCGGATCCTCTCATCCAGCCGCTTCTGGCCAGCGCTGGGGCGCAGCCTTGTGTGGGTGGTGTCCAATGCCGTTTTGCAAACGCTGGCCGCCTTCGCAACAGCGCTGATCTTGAAGCAGCGCTTTCGCGGTCGGAGGATCGCTCGGGTCTGGGTGATTCTGTCGTGGATTGTGCCCACGGTGGTTGTCGTGATCATCTGGCGCTGGCTGCTGGGCACCTCTGGTGGCATTGTGAACTATGCACTGGTGACACTGGGGATCACACAAGAGCCGATCGGGTTCTTCAGCACGGGGTCAAGCGCCTTCGCCTCGATTGTTTTCATTAATTCCTGGCGATGGTTCCCCCTGATGGCCGTGATCATTTTGGCTGGCATGCAGAGCATACCAGAAGAATTCTATGAAGCTGCCGCCGTAGACGGCGCATCCCCCTTACAACGTTTCTGGTACATCACCCTGCCAGGGCTGCAGCCAGTGCTGTTTGTGCTGGGATTGGTCGGTACGCTGTGGTCGTTCAACGTCTTTGACATCATCTGGTTATTGACAAAAGGTGGCCCCGCCTCTGCCACCACAACCGTGCCCGTTTTCATTTATGATATGGCCTTCCAGCGATATCGCCTGAGCCGAGCAGCAGCGGCATCGGTCATCGTTGGGTTGATCCTGCTTGCCTTTGCCCTGCTGTTCATCCGCTTTTTCTCGCCGCCGTCGGAAGGGGAGGAACAATAAGATGCAGCAGAAGATACAGTCGCTCCAGCGTCCACTGGGGACGTGGCTGTCGGTGCTGTTACTCCTCATCGTCGTCATTGCGCCATTCTACTGGATTTTCACATCGTCCATAAAGTCACCCCAGGAGATCATTGCACGAACACCGACCTTATTTCCGCAGTCATTCACGCTGGAACATTATGATCACCTGCTGGCCTCATCCGCTTTTCCCACTTATCTGGTCAACAGCACCATTGTGGCCGGGTTAACAATGGTGATTACAGTGACACTTGCCACCATGGCGGCCTACGGCCTGTACCGCCTGCATTTTCCCGGGCGGGATCTTTTGTTCAAGGTCATCCTTGTGACTTATGCTTTCCCGGGCATTCTGCTCCTCATCCCCCTTTATGATATGCTGACACGCCTGGGCCTGGTTGACACATTGTGGGCGCTGGTCATTGTCAATGTGACCTTTGCCGCGCCATTCGCCGTGTGGATGCTGCAGGCTTTTTTCCGCTCTGTGCCTCATGAGCTGGAAGAAGCGGCTGCCCTGGATGGGGCGGGCCGACTGCGCGTCATGCTGCGCATTGTGTTACCACTGACTGCACCAGGGATTGCCAGCATCGCCATTTACGCCTTCATTACATCCTGGACTGAGTACATGTTTGCCTCGATCCTCATCGTCAGCGACGCCAACCGCACGCTGCCTGTAGGGCTGGCCGGCATCATTGGGCAGTATCAGGTTGATTGGGGACTATTGCTCGCGGGCGCTACGTTAACCACCCTGCCCGTTCTGCTGCTATTCAGCCTGGTCGGGCAGCACTTTGTGGAGGGATTGACGGCGGGGGCAGTCAAGTAAACAAAAGGAAGCTGCCTCGGCCAGGGTGCAGGACGGCGGTAACATCCAGTTACCGCCGGGCAGAGGCGTCGTTAACGGCCAGGTTGAGCGGCGTGTCGACCTCGGAGACGTCGCGCATGACAGGTCGCTGCCCTCTTCGAGGGTGTAGAACGCCTGCAGGCCATCCGCTGTATCTCCGCAAACCAGTTTGCGTACCGTATCCCAGATGTAGATAAGACCATCTACCCCCGTATGCCGCTAGACGGCTGCTATCCGCACTCCAGCGGACGGAACAGACCGGTTCCGAACCTTGAAGTGTGTATAGCCGTTCTTCTGGATTCGCGTTCCAGGCCTTGATGCATACTGCTTGGGCTTCACGGCGGACAGGATTTAAGCCAGATTTAAGGTCTATTTTAGCTGTTGTTAAAGCAGCGGGCTGGAATCATGGCTATTCTGATGACAGTAGCTATTCGGTTTCGGGAGGTACAACGCAATGGCCACAGGTATGACATCTACCAGAAGATTCATCGTCAGGCTGTCTCTGGTTACCGGCAGCACGCTGGCAACGATCATTGGAGCACAAAGCCTGGCATCATTCGACGGGCAGGCTTTGGTCACAGGCGGGACGGCAGAAGCAGCCTCCCCGGTTCAGGCATTTATCCCTGAGGCAGCGGCTCCAGAGCTGCAACCCACACAGAACATAAACGTGCCAGAGGCTTCGTCAGGGCAGTTTGCGGCTGATCAATCGGGAATTGTGCACGCTCCCCCTGCTATTACCATCCTGCGTCACCCCGGACAGGCCACAACAACAGCCGCCTCAAGCAGTGCCGCAGTTCAGATTCAACCGCCGTCACCCGTTGAAGTCGCTCCACCACCACCGGTTGTTGTACAGGCCCCGGCCCAGGTTGTAGTACAACCGTCCGCGCCCGCAGCAGCCCCCGCCCCCGTGGTACAGCCACAGCCCCGCACAAGGTCATCCCGATGATCCACCAGTATGTGACTGCCTTTCGGGCAATGGGCTGCCAGTTTCAAATCTGGCTGGAGACCGAGGCGGATGGACGTTCCATCTTGCGGCAGGCACCGGCCTGGGTCGAAGCGATTGAGGCGCGGCTGTCCCGTTTTCGCCAGGAAAGCGAGCTGTCGCAGTTAAACGCTCGCAGCGGGCGATGGGTCCCGGTCAGCGACCTGTTACTGGAGGTTATCACAAAGGCCAAACAGGCGGCAAGAATGACCGAAGGTCTTTATAACCCCCTGGTGCTGCCCGCCTTGATCACGGCAGGCTATGACCGCAGCTTTGAGGAGATCGGCGACCGGACGCACACAGGTGAATCCCATTACTCAGCGGCATCCTCACCCATTTCTGTGTCTGACTGGCAGGACATCAACATTGATTCCAGGCAGCAGGCTGTACGTCTTCCCGCCGGGGCACAGATCGATCTGGGTGGCATTGCCAAAGGATGGACCGCCGAACGCCTGGCTGAACGCCTGGGCGTTTATGGGGCCTGTCTGGTTGACGCCGGGGGAGATATCGTTGCACGTGGAAGGCCGCAGGGTCAGGACGGATGGCAGGTAGCCGTCGCTGAGCCAGGGGACACTGCGTCAAACGCCCTGTTTGTCACGATTAGAGATGCGGCTGTTGCCACCAGTGGGGTGGACTACCGCCGCTGGCAGCAGGGGAACCGTTCACAGCATCATCTGATCGATCCTCGCACGGGCCAGCCCGCCGTCACTGATATCCAGACGGCCACCGTGATCCATCCCAGAGCAGCTATGGCCGAAGCCTACACTAAAGCCCTCATTCTGCTTGGCAGTCAGGGCGGGCTGGCCTGGTTAAATCGGCAGTGGAAGGGGGCCGGG
>JALSTC010000135.1 GCA_026983935.1 Ardenticatenia bacterium | reverse complement strand
GATTTCCGCTTCTTCGCTGGGAAGAATCGTCCCGGTGGGCGCGATGGTTGGCGTCAGGCTGGGGATGGGCGTATCGGTGACCGTCCAGGTTGGCGGTAGGGTGGGGCGTCCGGCAGGCTGTGCAGCAGTCGGCGGTGATATCGTGACGGTTGGGATGATGGTGGCGGCTTCAGTGGTTGGGGATGGCAGCATGGCCACGGTGGGGATACTCACGCTGGCAGGAGAGGTCATCCTGCTGACTGCCAGCAGCGCGATCAGGATAATGGCCGCCGCTGCGATCACAGCCACAAAGATACCAATGATGACTGGCGCACGCCTGCGTATGCCGGACGATCTGGACATGATGGTATTCCCTTGTAAAACAGGTACTCCCCTCTTTCCTCACTGATGGGTGTTGCTTTCGGGAAAGAGGGGAGTGCTGGAGATGTGCTACGTATTGAGCATCCGATGGAACAGGTGCTTGACCCGGTCATGAGTCTTGCACATGATCACGGTCTTGTGCGATTCGCGGGCCAGTTCTTCTGCCAGGTTACCGAACAGCCGCTGTTCGAAGAAGCCTTCCTCGGTAGCCCCGATCAAAACGATGTTGTGGTTCAGGGATTCATCAAGGATGGCATCGAGTACTGTGCCGTTCCGTTTGAACAGACTCTTGAACGGCCACTGGTAGTGCTCGCGGTAGTGCTCATGCAGCTTTTCCATTTCGTGCTGATTGATGTCCGGCGTGATGACCGTCATCAACGTGATTTCGGAATCTCTACCACTTTCCAATTTGTAGGACTGTGCCTGAGCGATAGCCAGTTCAATGCACAGGTCGGTATGGGGCCCGCCTGCGGTGGGAATAAGGATGCGCTCCGGTTTTTCTCTTGCCCGGAAGCGCACGACTGCCACATCGCAGGGAGGATTGCTGCTGATGAGATCAATGACCGAGCCAAACGCGGCGCGTTCCGTGTGCGTGTAGCCCGGCCAACCCAGCAGGATCAGGTTCGATCGGCGTTCGCGCGCCGTTTCCAGGATGGCATGGCCTACATCACGGCCAAGCCGGATCATGGTGTTGACCGGCACGTCATGTTCTTTTCCGATTTCGATGGCCCGCTGCAGGATGGGAATGCCGTTCTTGAGGAAGTAGCGGCCATCTGCCAGACTCAGCGCTTTTGGCACGCTGACCACATGCACGGCAAAGACTTCGCCGTTGCGCGGCAGCGCCAGCGCGGTCGCCAGCGTGGCCAATCGGGATGCCTGTTCGATATCAGCGACGGGGATCAGGATGGAGTAATCGGAGACGGCAACGATCTCCTGATGCACCACGCGGATTTCTTCCGGAACCTCGGCACGTTGGGAGGCAGAGGCAAAGTAGTAGACGGCACCGACGATAATCCAGGCTGCCGCCACGACCCAGGAAATCACGCTCAGATTCAGCAGGTTGATGGCCAGCAGTAGCTGCAGCACAATGCCGACGATGGGCACCCAGGGAACCAGCGGCACCCTGAAGCCCCGGTCGAGATCAGGGCGGCGCTTGCGCAGCGTGATCACCGAGAAGTTGACCATCAGGAAGAGCAGCAGGAACATGATATCCGCTGACGTGGCCACGTTCTTGATGCTGCCCAGCAGCAGGAGATCCATGCCGATGATCAGGATGGCGGAGAGACCGATGGCCCAGTGCGGCGTATGGAAGCGACGGTGAATGCGCCCGAAAATTTCCGGCAGCGCCCGGTCGCGGCCCATGGCAAAGGATACCCGCGATGATGAGTAAATCGTCGCATTCAGGGCACTCATTGCGGACATCAATCCGCCGAACAGGAGGAGAATCGATCCCCAGGTGCCCATGAACGACTCGGCGGCGTTGATGATCGCCAGTTCCGGTTCCAGGTCGATGGTCGGGTCTTCCACCGGCATATAGTCTGGAGGGCAGGTGCCGGGCGGCACTTCGCTGCATTCTGTACCGCCGAGGAACATCCATGTTGGGCGTCCATCTTCCGGCGTGACGGCAGTCAGGGCAACGAAACCCACCGCCAGGTAGATCACGACGACCACAGCGATCGAGAGAAAGATCGCCCGCGGGATGTTCCGTTTCGGATCGACGACTTCTTCGCCGCTCTGGGCGATGATTTCATAGCCTTCAAAAGCGATGAACGTCAGCCCCATGGCGAGAAAAACCCCGCCCAGCCCGTTCGTCGGGTGGAAGAAAGGCTGCAAGTGCTCCGGCCAGTTGGGCATGTTGTTAAGGGCTATGATGCCGACGATCACGAAGATGCCGAGGATGATCACTTTGGCTGTGGTGACGATGTTGCCGATGGCCCCGGTCTCCGAGGCGCCGCGTAGATTGATAAGACTGAACAGCCCGGCGATCAGCACGGCGAAAGCGACCGGCATCAGCGTCTCATTGGAGCCTGTCGGTAGAATACCGGCCCGAACAAGTAGATTGACCGAAAACTCGCCGAATGCCAGCGAATACAGGCTGCAAGCAACGGCATGGGCAAACCAGCTCATCCAGCCGGATAGAAAGCCAAAGAGCGGTGTCATACCCTCTTTGACCCACAGATATCCGCCCCCTGCCTCCGGAAAACTGGAGCCAAGTTCGGCGTAGGCAGCGGCAGAGAACAGTGTCACAAAGCCGTTGAGGAAGAAGGCCAGCAGCAGGGATGGCCCCGCAGTATGTGCCGCTTCTCCTGTCAGCGCGAAGATCCCTGCTCCGATCATTGCGCCCACACCGATCATGGTGATGTCAAGAAGCTTGAGGTCGCGGGTCAGGGTAATTTCTACCTGGCCCATTTCCAGGGGCGTGGTTGTTTCAGCCATGGTTGTTATCAGCCTCTCTGATAGAGTCCAAGTGTGAGTTTACCTGCCACACAAAAACCGACCCATTTTAAATCGCCCAATTTCCCGCTGCAATGGCAAGTTGCACATATTCGGATATAGATTCTCTGCATAACCCGGAAAACAAACAGGGGGCTTTTTCATGCGCCCCCTGTCTCCCGGTGCTGCCTGTTTGGTGTGCAGGGGGTCATTCGTCGAATAGAGCGCCCACACTTCGCCCTTCGTGGGCACGGATGATGACCTCGGCCAGCAGCGGTGCCACTGACAGTATGGTCATATTCGGCAGTTTCTTCTCCGGCGCAATGGGCAGGGTGTTGGTCGTGATGATCTCCTTGATCGGCAGTTCAGCAAGCCGCCGGTAGCCGTCGCCGCTCAAGACAGGATGCGTGAATGCCAGGTAGATATCTTTTGCGCCGTGCGCCTTGACGGTGCGCACCGCATTGGCCACGCTGCGGGCTGTATTCACCTCGTCATCCACCATGATCACGTTCTTGCCCTCGACGTCACCGATCAATGTCAGCAGTTCCGGGCGCTCTAGATTGGTGCTGCGCCGTTTTTCCACGAATGCCAGCGGGCAGTCCAGCCGGGTTGCATAGTTGCGTGCCCGCTTGGCATAACCGAGGTCGGTGGTCACGACAACGGGGTTTGCGATCTGTTTCTCCGCCAGGTAGTCACTCAGCAGGAAGAACGCCGTCAGCACGTCGCCGGGAATACTGAAGAATCCCTGAATCTGGCCTGAATGCAGATCAATCGTGATGTAGCGGTCGGCCCCGGCGATCTGGATCATGTCGGCGATCAGGCGGGCGGTTATCGGGACGCGCGGCTGGTCTTTCTTGTCGGAGCGTGCGTAGCTCAGATACGGGATGACGGCGGTGATGCGTCCGGCAGAATCGCGCTTGAACGTATCCAGCATGATCAGCAGCTCCATGATATTGTCACTGACCGGCGAGGCCATCGTCTGGACGAGATAGACATCCTGACCGCGCACGCTCTCATTGAGCCGCACGAAAATGTTTTCGTTGGAAAACTGCACACGCTCATAGCTGCCCTGCACCATGCCGAGATACTCGGCCAGTTCGGTGCCAAGTTCCTGGCTGGCCGAGCCGCAGAAGACTTTGATCTCGCCGTACAGGTTGCGTTTGGGTGCAGGTTCGTCCTGTCGGAAGTATTTTGTTCCCGGAACTTTGCGTGCGGTGGTACTCATTGCTTTTGTTACTCCTGACGTGTTCTGTCGGGACTGATGTGCAGATCAAACGTCATCGTCTGTATCTGGATGTCCGTCAAGCAGCCGTTCGACGGCGGTATGGGGGTCGATCTGGCGGGTGGTGAGCTGTTCCATTATAGCGCGCAGCACGGAGGGATCGGTCTGCTTCAGCAGGCGCTTCAATAAGGTCGTCTGCAGCCGATCCAGCAGTTCGCTTTCCAGCCGCCACTGCTCGCGCTGCTGCCACTGACCAGTTTCCTGTAAATGGGTGCGATGGGCATCTACTGCGGCGAGCAGTTCGGCTATACCGCTGTCCTCAATGGCAATGGTCTGGATGATCGGTATCTGCCAGCCATTTTCCTGCTGGTCTGTCTCAGGTGGTGCAGTGCTGTCCGTCAGCAGGCGGCCATGGTGGGCTATGTGGGGCGGGTGACCGCCGCCCAGATCGAGCATGGCCTTCAGTGCCCGAACGGTGTTTTTTGCACCGGGACGATCCGCCTTGTTGACGACC
>JALSTC010000134.1 GCA_026983935.1 Ardenticatenia bacterium | reverse complement strand
ACGATATCCAGATGACCATCAATCGGACGGGCGAAGCGCACTTCAATGATCTTGCGTCGCAAATAGCGCCGCTTCAATACCTTCACAGCATCATCAAAGATCACCTGGCCATGATTGATCACCACAACACGGTCGCACAGCGACTCAATATCGCCGGCGTCATGACTGGTCAGAAATATCGTTGTTTGCTCTTCTGCATGAAGGCGCTTGATCGTGTCTCTCAACTGCTGCTTGGCAACGACATCCAGCCCGATTGTGGGTTCATCCAGAAACACGATCCGCGGCTCATGCAGCAGACTGGCGGCGATTTCACAGCGCATCCGCTGGCCCAGGCTCAGCTTCCGGACGGGCACATCCAGAAAATCGCCGATCTGGAACGCCTCGACCAGAAAATCACGGCGGCGGCGGTAGGCTGCACTGTCCAGCTCATAGATATGCGCGAACAGATCGAAGGTGTCAATCGGCGGCAGGTGGTACCACAACTGCGGCTTCTGGCCAAAGACACTGCCAATGTGATAAGCCAGCTCACGGCGCTGCTTCCAGGGCACAAACCCCAGCACCTGCGCCTGCCCGCTCGTGGGATAGAGAATCCCCGTCAGCATCTTGATCGTGGTGCTCTTGCCTGCGCCGTTCGGGCCAATGAAGGCAAGCAGCTCCCCCATCTCCATCTCCAACGAGATGCCGCGCACCGCCTCAACAGCCTCCTTTGGCGCACGCCAGAGCGATGTCAGGCTGCCTCGCAGCCCGGCAGCTTTACGCCTGATATAGAATGTCTTACGCAAATCGTGCAGCGAGATAATGGACAACACCCGCCTCCCTTCTGTGAAAATCACGCTATCCAACAAAAAAAGCCCCCGATGATCGGAGGCTTCGGAACCGTTGGATGTGCCCCGTCGTTCAGCAGCATCTGCACATCCGGCAATCACCCACCTCCCAACCGCCAATACCCTGTCCAGCCGGCATCACAAGAATGCTGGCGGAAACAGAGACCACAGCAACTGTTGACAATTGGATGTAACGGCAGCTTTTCATCATGATGCCAGCTATTTCCCGAGAACTGCACAACGTCCTTCAGTTAGTACAAGCACAGTACAGAAATTCAACGGAAATGTCAAGTAGCAAACCCTTGATGTTCCGACCACCGTTCCCCCTCTGATTGGTTAGAACATAACAACCCGCTGCACTTTTGCCGCGACGTCATTCGTGATATGATGCGAAAACTTGAAACTGGTGTCAGTCTGTCGTTATGAAAACATCTGGTACTCCCATCACCCAGAGCACAGGGCCGCTGCCGGTCGTTGATCCGACGCAGCATGCGATTCTGGTCGCCGACAGCGACCCGGCCAGTGCCGCACACATCCGCACCTATCTGGAAGGCGATAACTATGAAGTTCACGTCAACCAGAAGGGCGCGGGCATCTGGGAACGCATCCGCAAGCTCAAGCCAGACCTGATCGTCCTCGACATGCATCTGTCCGATGTTGACGGGGTGGCCATTTGCTCCCAGATCAAGCGGGATGAAACACTCGGCTTTCTGCCAGTCATTCTCATTGCCTCGGACTCCAAGAGTGATCTGCGGCTGGCCGGGATGCGTTCCGGGGCAGATGACTATCTGGTCAGGCCTGTGCAGCGCCGGGAATTCCTGGCCCGCGTACGGGCACTGCTCAGCACCAAGAAGCGGTTTGACGATTTACTCAACGCCAACCGCAGGCTGACAGAAGACCTGGCCGAACGCAATCGCCAGCTAGAAGAGGCACTGCAGCGAGCAAGGGACCTGGACATTGTCAAAGGCGCTATTGTCCGTAATGTCAGCCATGAACTACGCACGCCCCTTCTGCAGGTCAAGTCAGCCACGGCGCTGCTGCGCGATGAAATCAGCCGCGCCAGCCCGGATGCCAACAAACTGCTGCTGAAGCTGGTCAACATGGCCATGCAGGCCACCGGACGCCTGGAAAACACGGTGGCCAATATCACACAACTGGCTGAAATCCAGAACCTGCGTCTTGAACCCATTATCCTCAATGAAAGCGTCGATCTGGCCCTGCGCAATCTAAGGCGTGGGTGGCAGCCCAAGCGCGAATGTGAACGTATCGAAAAACGCTATGGCAGCGACATACCATTAGCCCTCGGTAACAAGAGAGGCATCGCCAAAGTGCTGCAGCATCTGCTGGATAATGCCCTGAAATTCAGCCCGGACGGTGGGCCGGTGGAAATAGTGATTACGCCTCGGGATGATGGCACGATCTGGATCGGGGTGCAGGATCACGGCATCGGCATTCCAGAAGACGAGCAAGATCGTATCTTCGACTCTTTCTACCAGGTTGACTTGACCAGCACCCGACGTTTTGGCGGCGCAGGCGTTGGTCTGACGCTTGCCAACCTGATCTTGAGCAAAATGAACAGCCGCATTCAAGTGGAAAGCAAGCCCGGAAAGGGAAGCACGTTCTCTTTCGTTCTCCCACAGGCCCAAATTGACTAGCGCCCAATCTGCAAAAATTCTCTATTGTTTCCAGTGCCCTCCTGTCTTATAATGATTCACCGGGATCGGGGGAGTGGCGGAACTGGCAGACGCGCATGACTTAGGATCATGTGGAGCAATCCGTGTGGGTTCGAGTCCCACCTTCCCCACCAGCATCTCAAAGCGCCAAGTCTCCGGCGCTTCTTTGCAGTAACCGTCAGAACACCATAAGAAAACGCCGGGGCTATGGCAGCGGCCAGATCGAGATGCTATAATCCGCATCCGTTATTAACGGCAACCACACCCGATATCGAGGATTTGCCTTGGAATTACAAACTGAACTTCTAGAAAACCGCATGGCTCGTTTGCGTGTCAAGATCGAAGCAGATGAGCTGGAAACGGCCAAGCGCCAGGCTGCCCGCCGTCTGGCAAAGCGCGTGAGCATCCCGGGCTTTCGTAAAGGGAAAGCCCCATATCAAATCATCGCCCGCTACCTGGGAGAAGGCGCCATCCTGGAAGAGGCGCTGGATCAGCTTGGGCCGGAAATCTACCGGCAGGCGCTGGATGAAAGCGGCCTGGAGCCGTATGGCCCCGGCCAGCTTGAGAATATTGAAAGCGAAGACAACCTGATTTTCGTGTTCACCGTTCCCCTGAGTCCTACGGTTGACCTGGGCGATTACCGTGCCGTCCGGCTGGATTTTGAAGAGCCAGAAGTCACCGATGAGATGGTGGATGAGGTGCTCAAATCCATGCAGAACAGCAAGGCCGTTATAGAACCAAAAGATGGCCCTGCGGCTCCGGGCGATCATCTCACGCTGGATGTGTATGGGGAACTGCTGCCATCCGAGGAAGAAGCCGCCGAAGACTCGCCCAAAGAAGGCGACGCCGATGAAGCGTCAGATGATAATGCGGTCGTCTTCGACCAGCACGAGTGGACGTTTATTCTTGGCGACGAAGAAAACGAACCCATACCCGGCTTTTCCGCCGCGCTGGAGGGCATTACCGCCGGGGAAGAACGAACCTTCGATCTGGTCATCCCGGATGATGTGGAGGCCTACAACGAGGAATACCATGGGAGAACCGTGCGCTTCACGGTCACCTGCCATGAGGTGGCAGCACGCCACATCCCCCCGCTCAATGATGACTTTGCCCAGCAAATGGCAGGCGAGGACGAAGACATTGAGACGCTGCTCGAACTGCGCATGAAAGTGCGTGAAGACCTGCAGAAAGTGCTCAATGAGCGGGCGGAAGAGTCTTACGCCAATGCCGTACTGGACAAGATAGTTGAGCAGGCTTCAATCGAATTCCCGGAAGAAGCCGTTCAGGATTACATCAGCGATATGATCGCCGACCTGGAGCAGAATCTTCAGCAGCAGGGCCTGACGTTGAAGGATTTCTTAAATCTCAACCAGATGGATGAAGACACACTGCGTGAGCAGTATCGCGAGTCGGCCATCGAGCGTCTTAAACACGGATTGGTGCTCGGCGAAATTGTCAAACAAGAACGGCTCAATGTCAGTGATGCGGCTGTGGACGAAGAAGTCAAAGAAAGAAGCTCTCGCTACAGTGATGGCAATCCCCAGCTTCAGGAAGTGCTGGAGCAGTTCTTCGGGCAGGAACAGAGCCGCCGTGATATCGCGATCGGACTGCTGACCCAGCGTGCCTACAAGCGCATTGTTGAAATCGGCAAGGGTGAAGCGCCTCCATTGGACGAATCACAAACAGACGAAGCACCCGAAGGCCTCGATGTCGCTGCTGAAAACATAGAAGAAACCGCCGACGCCGCTGAAGATACAGCCGAAGAAGCGGCGTCATAGCACAACACTTGACCTTTAATGGGAATTTCTGCGCACCCGAACACTACATGGCTGCGGTGGGCAGGGGTTACAAGGAGTGAAACAGGTATGAATCCGCTTAATCTAATCCCGATGGTAATCGAAACCAGTGGTCGCGGTGAACGCGCCTATGATATCTATTCGCTGCTGCTCAAAGAACGCATCGTCTTTGTTGGCACGCCGATCAATGATCAGGTGGCCAACCTGATCGTTGCGCAGTTGCTCTATCTCAACCGCGAAG
>JALSTC010000133.1 GCA_026983935.1 Ardenticatenia bacterium | reverse complement strand
AGCCCGCTGCGTTGGATACGAAACGGGCAGGCGAGGAGCCACCCATCGGAGTCGAACCGATAACCTGACGCTTACGAAGCGCCTGCTCTGCCGATTGAGCTAGGGTGGCCTGTCGACTGGCATTATAGCAAGATCAGTTCAGGCGAACAAGGGTGATTTTACTTTGATGCTTGTTCGGCATAACAGGCAGGGGAGATGGACGACAGGTAGTGGTGACGTTTGCTTTTTATCGCCGACCCTGATTCTGAGAGATGTACTCTGGCCCGATAGATGGGCAAACCGATATACTATGTGCAGCAGTTGTTCATCAGGCTGATATGCAGAGAATTTTGCGCGACGGGTGTCGCGAAGACCTTGGGATTGCCCATGCATATGTAAACAGCCGCATTATCTTTGAAGGGGACTGTTGAGGAGTCGATCTGATGCCCAGCCTGGTCGAATACCACATAGCCCGGCTAAAAGACAAGAATCCAGAAGTCCGGATCAAGTCTGCCCGCGAACTGGCGCTGATCGGAGACGCCGCCGCGCTGGAAGCATTGGAGGAACTGTTTCGCACGGACCCTGATCCGATAGTCCGGCGTGTGGCTCAGGCTGCCGGGAGAGCCATTTACCTGCGCCAAAAGGAATCAGAGCAGGGAGATGACTGAGAGCTGTATGATGGCAGTAGCCGGAAGAAGCTGGACGACGGGGCCATAAGCAGCCCCGTCGTTTTGTGTTGCATCTGGTTGAACCTGCTGGCTGCTTTGTCGGTCTAGCTGCCAAGCGCTTCCAGCCGCTTTTCCACAGCCGCTTTTCTGGACTGCAGATCGGCCAGCTTTTCTCGCTCTCGCGAGACCACCTCGGGCCGGGCTTTGCTGACAAAGTTCGGATTATTCAACAGGTTCATCGAGCGGGTTAGGAGCTGCTCCAGATTATCAAGCTCCCCGCGCAGCCGTGTACGCTCCATCTCAAGGTCAATCATCCCCGCCAGCGGCAAGTAGATGGTAGCATCGCCAACGACCACTGAAGCAGCCTTTTCGGGCGCTGCGCCGTTGTTTGGCAGGAAAGTAATTTCCCGGACGCGGCACAGCCGGGTGAAGAGGGATGCGTACCCGGCAATGAGTGCTTCATAGCTGCCACCGTGGGCCAAAGCCTCGATCTGGCGTCCCGGGTCTACTTCATATTCGGCCCGCACGTTGCGGATGCCCCGGATCAATTCGATCAGCACCTTCATGCTGTCTTCGGCTTCTTTATCCAGGTAGACCTGATCGGCTTCCGGCCATGATGCCAGTATCAAGGCTGTGCCTTCATGGGGCAGGTACTGCCACACTTCTTCAGTAACAAACGGCATGTAGGGGTGCAGCAGCCGCAGCGCCGTCTCCAGCGTGTAAGTCAGCACGTGGCGCACACGGGATTTAGCCGCTGCGTCATCCCCATAGAGGGTTTCCTTGCTGATTTCGATGTACCAGTCGGCGTACTCGCCCCACAGAAAGTCATATATCTGCCGACCTGCTTCGCCGTACTGGTAGGTATCGAACAGGCGCTGGACGTTTTCGATCAGCCCGTGAAGGCGGCTCAGAATCCAGCGATCGGGCAGCGACAGGTGCTCACGGGCGGGTGGCCCCACGGGTTCTTCGCCCTCCAGGTTGCTGGTCACGAATCGCGCCATCTGCCAGATTTTGTTGCCGAAGTTGCGGTTTGAGCGGATGCGATCCTCAGAGAGATTCATGTCATTGCCGGGTGTGCTGCCGGTCAGTAGCGTGAATCGCAGTGCATCCGCGCCGTACTCCTCAATGTTCTGAATCGGATCAATGACGTTGCCCGTGGTTTTGCTCATCTTACGCCCATGCTCATCGCGCACCAGGCCGTGCAGATAGACGGTATGGAAGGGCGCTTTGCCGGTGAACCACAGCCCCATCATAATCATGCGGGCCACCCAGAAGAACAGGATGTCATATCCCGTCTCGAGTACGTCGGTGGGGTAGTAGCGCTTATAGTCGGGCGTTTCCTCTGGCCAGCCAAGCGTGCTGAAGGGCCACAGGCCGCTGCTGAACCAGGTATCCAGCACGTCCGGGTCTTGAGTCCACGTGCGCCCATCGTCTGGTGGCCCCTCCCGGCTGACCACGATTTCGCCGTCAGGGCTGTACCATGCTGGAATACGGTGTCCCCACCATAGCTGACGGCTGATGCACCAATCCCGGATGTTTTCCATCCAGTGAAAATACACCTTCTCAAAGCGTTCTGGCACGATTTTGATGTGTCCATCGCGCACGGCTTCGATGGCTTTTTCTGCCAGCGGTTTGATCTTGACGAACCACTGCTCGCTGATCAGCGGCTCCACAAGCTCGCCTCCGCGCTGGGTGATGGGGACACTGTGGCGGTACGGCTCTTCTTTGAGCACCAGGCCCGCAGCCCGCATATCTTCCCACAACCGTTTCCGTGCTTCAAAACGATCCAGCCCGGCATACGGCCCGGCATTTTCATTGAGCGTCGCATCCTTGTTCATGATGTTGATGATGGCCAGATTGTGGCGCTCGCCGATTTCGTAGTCATTTGGATCGTGCCCCGGTGTGATCTTCAGCGCCCCTGTGCCGAACTCTCTATCCACGTATTCATCGGCAATCACGGGGATAGGGCGTTCCAGGATGGGCACCAGTACCATCTTGCCGATCAGATGCTGGTAGCGATCATCCTCTGGATGGACGGCGACGGCTGTATCGCCCAGAATGGTTTCTGGGCGGGTTGTTGCCACCGGGATATAGCTTTCCGGATCATCCTGCAGGCGATATTTGAAGTAATACAGCGTACCGTCAACTTCTTTGTATTCCACTTCAAGATCGCTGACGGCCGTCCGCAGTTGGGGGCTCCAGTTCACTAGGCGGGGGCCGCGGTAAATCAGGCCCTGCTCCCAGAGTGTGACGAAGGCCTCGCGGACAGCGACAGAGAGTTTTTCATCTAGCGTAAAACGCTCCCGATCCCAGTCACAGCTAGCACCCAGCCGACGCAACTGTTCGGTGATTCTGCCGCCGTATTTCTTTTTCCATTCCCAGGTGCGATGCAGGAATTCTTCCCGCCCGATGGCTTCTCTGCTGGTGCCTTCAGCTTCCAGCATTTTTTCCACCATGAGCTGCGTGGCGATTCCGGCATGATCGGTGCCCGGCACCCACAGCGCCGCCTTGCCACGCATGCGTTCGTAGCGAATCATCAAGTCTTCCAGACTGACGAACATGGCGTGACCCTGATGAAGCTCGCCTGTCACATTGGGTGGTGGGATGCTGATGACAAAGGGCTTTGCTTCTGGTCCGGCGATTTCTGGCTTGAACCAGCCATTTTCCTCCCACCAGCGATAGAGGCGTTTTTCTGCCTCATGAAAATCGAATGTCTTGGGCATTTGTCTGGCCATTGTGTGGTTACCTTTTGCTCAATAAACACTCCAGAATCAGTGCTCACACTTGAATGCGCGAGAGGTGAGGGCAACTGAGAATAAAAAAGTCCCTCGCCAGCAAGGGCGAGAGACCAGAAGACTCCCGTGGTACCACCTTGATTCCCGTGTGCAGGAATACAGGCCCTTCACACGGACTCTCTAAAGCGATAACGGGCATACCCGGAAACGCTTACTGGATCGTTCAGCGTTTCAACTCAGGAGCGACCTTCGACGGGGCGACCCCGGCGGGCTTTCAGCCAGCGGCCCATCCTCTCTACAGAGGTGCTTTACCGCCTACTCCTCTCCGTCATAGTTGATGACGTTATGTAATTGTGGTTAGTATACACGTGCCCGGGGGCACCGTCAATGGTTTGTGGAAGTCCTTAAACAATTGTTAGCAGATTGACTGCTGTGAACGTTTCTCCCTATGCTGGATTTGAGTATACTTGTGATGGTGTCATTATCTGTGTTGAAGGGTGGGGGGGTGGATAATGGCTGAGATGTCCGAGGTATCTGTGACGGTCACAATTATGAGTGGCCCTGATGATGGGCGGAAAGTATGTTTTCGGCGTTCGGAAGGAGATGGCTCTGTTGGTGCTGGTGGTAGCTGGGTGTTGACGTTGGGGCGGCGTGACGACTGTGATATCTGCCTGCCATTTGATACACAGATATCACGACTTCATGCACAACTGCGCTGCACGCCGCAGGGCGACTGGTTCCTGGAGGACTGTGGAAGCCGCAATGGCACTTTTGTTGAGAGAAAGCGGATCGATGGGCCGATTTTGCTGCAGGATGGCGTGCTCTTTCGAATTGGACGTACCTGGCTGCGTGTTGAACATTCAGATTCGGATCGGTGAGTAGTGGCTTCTAAAGAGCTTGAAGATATCATGGCCCTGGCGCGCCGTGAGTCGGCGCGTGTGGGGCACTTCTACGTTGGCGTGGAGCATCTCTTCATCGCCCTTACCAGGCTCAAGGGCGGTGTGACGGTTGGCACGTTGGAAGAGCATGGTATTGCCCCGCGCTTCATCCGTTACCTGATTCGCCAGGAGGTCGGGCAGGGCGATGGCAGGCGGTTCTGGCCGGGCTTCCGCGAGACGCCGCGCCTCCATACTGTGCTTCGTCTGGCACAGGA
>JALSTC010000132.1 GCA_026983935.1 Ardenticatenia bacterium | reverse complement strand
CTGGTCAAGCAGAGATGGCGCATGGCACCTGGGGCTTTTACTGGGCGCGAGCGTGGCCAATGCTCGTGGGGGGCGCTGGTGTGAACTGGCGCGCTGGTCGGATGCGACTGTAGAAACAAGCATGGGGCAGGTGGAAGCTGCAGGAGCCCGATTAGCTCAGGTGCTCAATCGCCCTTTCCGGTTGGTGCGTCCTTCCCCGGTGACTGTAGCAGCCTGGCAGGAGGCGTCTGGGCATAGTGCCACATCTGCTGTGAGTGCGGCGGGACGCTATCAGCACACCGATACTGGCGTGATGCGTGTGGGCCGCGCCCGCCCGGAGGCGGCGATCGAGCTTCCATTGGAAATGGGAGGCTTGCTGCTTAAGCCGATCGAGGGCGGTTTGCAGTGGTCTCATGTAAGCGTCTGGTCTCTGTCTGTAATAGCGCGTATCCTGTTTCGTATTGCGCTTGGGATTGTGTTTCTCTGGCTGTCTGTGTTGACTTTACAAAGCCCCTATGCGTCTGTACAGCCCACCTTTTTGCCGTATTTGGGAATCTTGATCGGTCTCGGGATGCTGTATTCCACCCTGCGCTTGATGCTCTCGCTGCTGAGAGCCGAGTTTCTGACTGTAGACAGGGTATCTCGCCGGGTCATGCGTCATCGTGAGTTGACCAACGATGTGATCGAAGCCTACCCCTTTGAAGAAATCCGCGCCGTGGTTGTCACCCAGATTGCCCAGCAGCGGCATCGTAAGAGCGACGGTCAGCCGGACACGATGACACATGAAGCCTGGCTGCACCTGCTGCTGCGTGAAGCGCGTCAGGTGCCGGGGAAGCATCGCAACCTGAAGCCGGAAGATGCTTACATCACGTTCGGGCATATAGACCTGACCGAAGGTGAAATCGTGGAGGCACACTTTGAGGGGAAGAAGAATCAGCGCCCGCTGCGCCTGCTTTACGCGGACGAAGCCACCACACCTGCCCAGAAGGCCGCTGTTGCCATTGCCCGTGCAATAGGCGTGGACGCCTATATTGATCAGCGTTAGGGCAATCTGCGCTTGCGCAATCAGTGCCGAACGTATAGAGTAAACCGACTGTACGCAGCAGGCATTAACGCTGTGTTTCATATCCATCATCGTTAATCATTTGAGGAGTTTCGATGCGCGAAATTACAGTTGCTGCCGTCCAGATGAAGCCTGCTCTGGGGGAGCCTGAAGAGAACCTCGTGAAGATGTCCGACTTTGTATCCACCATCGCGTCGCAGCAGCGGGTGGATCTGATCGTTTTCCCGGAACTGGCGACAAGTGGCTATGAGCTTGGGGTGCGCTTTACCGAGATTGCCCAGCGTGTGCCTGGCCCGACGATCAATCTGATGGCCCAGCGTGCCAACGAGCATGGCGTCTATATCGCTTTCGGTATGGTCACCAAAGAGAAGGTGGAGAGCATTCTCTATAACTCGGCGGTACTGGTTGGCCCTGATGGCGAGCTGGTGGATACCTATAACAAGATTCACCTGCGCGGCGAAGAACGTATGGCTTTCCGCGAAGGATTCAAGATTCCGGTGCTGGAAACCGAAATCGGCGCGATCGGCCTGATGCTGGGCTGGGACCTGGCTTTTCCGGAGGTTGCGCGTTCGCTGGCCCTGGATGGCGCGGAGCTGCTCTGCGTGATGGCTAACTGGGAAAGCAGTAATATTGACGAATGGAAGACCTACATCCGGGCGCGCGCCTATGAAAATGCGCTGTTTGTCGCGGCTGCCAACCGTGTGGGTGAGGATGTGACGCTGACGTTTGGCGGTGAGAGCATGGTCGTCGGCCCGCGTGGGCAGACGTATGCGTCACTGACTGATGAGGTCGATCCTGAGACCGGACAGCCGCTTGAGGGGTACTGCGTGGCCCGTATTGATCTGGATGAAGTGCGCCGCTATCGTGAGGAGTACCAGACGCTGCAGGCTCGCCAGCCAACAGTTTATCGCAGCATCGTCCGAAAGTACTGAGCAGCCTGTGGGCCGGATGAGGTGAGGGATACGTCATGCTACCCGACCAACATGGGCAGACCGACCTGTCTGATTCGCAGGGGGCAGGCCGCCGCAAATCGCAGCCGGAGTTTGTGGGTGCGCCTACAGAATATGCTGATGAAGAAGAAGTGCCAGCCGTGGTCAGTGCTGCTGCTAAAGTGGTGGCCGGGGGCGTTCTGACCTGGTCGGTGGTTATGACCGTGCTGCTTGTGGGCGGGGGACTCTGTCTTGCCTGCATATTCCTGGCATTTCTATTTGGTGGCTTGCGTTAGCCTGATTTTTGTACTGGCTGCTTGTGGGAAGCGATGACGCCTATGTCTTCCCCACCGTCACTTTCTTTTCTTGAGAGGCATCGTGCTTTGTTCACGGTGCTGCTTATCCTGGTGATTATTGGTGGCGGCGCGGTGTTCGTACTACGCCGGCCCGCGCCCGTCACCATCACAATTCTTCCTCCAGAGCCAACTGCCACCCCCGCGCCTACATTGACGCCGACTGCTTCTCCCACACCAGGGCCGCTGCAGGTCTATGTGACTGGCGCGGTAGCGAATCCAGACACGTTGGTGACCGTCCCCTATGGCAGTCGGGCCATTGACGCGATCGAGGCGGCAGGCGGTTTCACAGACGATGCCGACCGCGAGCGTGTCAATCTGGCAGAAATTTTGCGAGATGGCGACCAGGTTCACGTGTATGCGCTCTCGGAGCCAGAAGTCGCGCTTCCCACACCCAACGACAGCGGAGTCGTTTATGTCAATATCGCAACGGCGGAGGAACTGGAGCACCTGCCCCGTATTGGCCCGGCATTGGCACAGCGCATCGTTGAGTATCGCGAGGCCAATGGACCGTTTGCCAACCTGGAAGACCTGACCAATGTCAGCGGCATCGGGCCAGCTACGCTGGAAGAGATCGCCCCGTTTGTGTCGTTGGATATACCCTAAGCGAGACGCTTGCCGCTTTCTTGATCAAAAAGGTGAACCTGATCGGTGGCGATGCTCAGGCGTAGTTGTTCTCCAATCTGGACATGATGGCGCAGTGGCAGGCGCAGTATAGCCCGGTGCGATCCGATGCGCGTATAGACCAATTGGATGCGTTCTCCGTAGATAGGCTCGATCAGCTCAACGATGGCGGTGATGTTTCCGGTATTGTCCAGGACGAAGTGTTCCGGGCGCACGCCCAGAATTAGGGGCGTATCTTCATTCAGATCGCTGCGGATCGGCCCGTAGGAAAATGTGGCACCTTCCCAGGTGCCATGATGTGCAAATCCTGGAAACAGGTTCATTGCCGGTTTGCCAAAGAAGCCCGCGACAAATGCATTGACCGGTGCATTGTAGAGCTGCTCGAATGTCCCGATTTGCACCAGTCGGCCCTCGCGCATGATGGCGATGCGGTCGGCCAGGGCGATGGCTTCCGTCTGATCGTGGGTAACGTAGATGGTGGTAATGCGGTAGCGCTGCAGCAGGCGCTTGAGTTCTACGCGCGTATCGGTGCGCAGCTTGGCATCCAGGTTGGAAAAAGGCTCGTCAAAAAGAAAAACGCGCGGATCACGGGCCAGACAGCGGGCAATGGCCACGCGCTGCTGTTCGCCGCCGGAAAGTGTCGGCGGTTTGCGGGAGAGCAGCGGTTTCAGGTCAATGCGCATCAGTCTGGAGATTTCCCGCACGCGCTGAGGAATTTCCTGCTCACGTTTGCGGAGCTTGAGGAAGAATCCGATGTTATCCACGCTGGGCAGGTGGGGGTACAGCGCATAGTTTTGAAAGACCATCCCTATACCACGTTCTGCAGGAGGGATGTCCTCCAGCGGTTGACCATCATAGAGAACTTCGCCTCTGGTTGGCCGGAGCAGCCCGGCCACGATGCGCAGCAGCGTTGTTTTCCCACAGCCGGACGGCCCCAGGATGCCAAGGGTTTCACCGGGATAGACGGTTAGCGAGACATCATCTACCGCACGCTGCCGGCCCAGCTCTTCTGGCAGATGCCCTGGGGTGCGAGCCGACGCATCGCTGCCGATTCTGAGTGCATTAACGATATTGCTGATTGCGCTCTCAGAAGCTGGCTGTTCAGCTTCGGATGGCGTTTCAAATATCTTTGTGATGTGCCGTAGAACAATAGTTGTAGGCATGATGAAGTCCTGGCTGTCTGCGTCATTTTGATTGTAAAGGGAGACCGAACGGCTGGCTACCCTTGTCTTTTCTTTCCCTTCGCTTTACCGAAAAATCGGCGCGAAAGCCCCCGGCTTTAGCCGTGGGGATGAAGCGCTACCATCCTTTCTTTGAACGCTGCAATCTGATAGAATTGCCCCAGGTGTGAGCAAGATGATCTGCACGTACAAGTACCGCCTCTATCCCTCCCGGTCTCAGGAAACCAACCTGCGGCGTGTGCTGGAAGCCTGCCGGGGGCTGTACAACATGGCGCTGGCCGAGCGCAAGTACGCCTACCAGCTTGAGGAACGCCGCGTGAACAAGACGGAACTCTACGAATTGGCAAAGCGCTATCGCCGCCTTTTTCCCTATGCCAATCAGATGTTCAGTCAGACGGCACAGAGCGTTATTGAGCAGTTGGAGCAGGC
>JALSTC010000131.1 GCA_026983935.1 Ardenticatenia bacterium | reverse complement strand
AAATCCGCCGCATTCTAATTGATGAACTCAACCGTGCCTTTGTGACACCCATTGACCGCGAGGATATTTTCGCGCTGTCCCGTGCACTGGATGATGTGCTGGACTACATGTATTCCGTTGTCAACGAAATGGACATCCTGGATGTGAAACCAACCGGCCATCTCCTGGAAATGGCGGAACTCCTGCATGATGCCGCACATGAGCTGCACATGGCCATGGAACGGCTGGAACATCATCCCGGTGTGGCAGAAGATCATGCCGTACGGGCTAAAGCCATTGACAACCGCATGGAACTGCTCTATGCTACCGCCCTGGCGGAGCTTTTCCAGGGGCCAAAGGACCTTGAGCACGTTGTTGAAATGCTCAAGCTGCGCGAAATCTACCGCCATATGCTGCATGCTGTTGGCAGCAGCGATGTAGCCGCCAATATCATCAGCGACATCGTGGTAAAATTCTTCTGATGGCGGTCTGCCGGGAGTCGTTCAGAGGACAAAAGCACGATGCGCACTCGCTTCACCGGAAGCAACCGGGCTGTATTCTTTGTGATCCTTGCCCTTGCTGCCACCATCATCCTCTGCACGGTGGTGACGCGCTCGGTCGGCTGGATGCGTGTCTGCGGGGGCGGGCTGTTTCTGGTCGGCGGATTCTTCGTCCTGCTGGCGGAGGACAAACGCCTGCCCGTGCTGATCACGCTCGCCGGATTGGCTTTGTTCTTCGGTGATGCTCTGGCCGGCTTGCTGGCAGGCCGCTGACTGCAATGCACGCTCATTCTATGGGCTGACCAAAATTTTCTGAGCACTTCTACCGGGGCAGTACCGCCTGAATCTTCGCGACGTCGGGCCGGGGCTGCCCATTGCACTCAAGATCGCCGAAAAGCGCGGCGGCCACGTCACCGTACAGAGTGCGGAAAAGCAGGCAGCACGTTCACACTCATGCTGTCTGCAGAAGAAAGCCGATACTCCTCAACGGAATCCGCTCCATTCATAAGAATTCCATGAATAAATGACATCAGAAGGGCAGGTAAGGTTGCACCCGGCCTGGTTATCTGTATGCTATAGGATAAATTGGAGTATCTATAGACGTTTATTCCCGGGAGAAACAAAGCCTATGGCCCGCGCCAAAACATCCAGACGCCGTAAATCATCGTCCGGGCTGGCACGCTATCTGACAACCGAACGTGTGATCATCGGCGGTGCACTGCTGATCACTGCTCTGTTCTTTGTCTTCATCATCGTGGATGGCATCAGCCGCCAGCCGCCGGACATCAACCTTTCCACCGTGCCGGATAACAGCGTGGCGTTCGCCTCTCAGGGCCGCAATCATATACAGGAAGGCGAGCTGCATCCCGCATACAATTCCGACCCGCCGACCTCTGGCTGGCATTATCCCCGTGATGCCCGGCTGGGTGTCTATACCACGCCGATCGCCGATGAAACACTGGTGCACAACCTGGAACATGGACACGTCTGGCTCTCGTATCGCGACGCCGACGATCAGGAAGCGCTGGACCTGCTGCGTGACATTCAACGGCGCTACCCTCAAAACGTGATTGTGACCTACCGCCCCCAGAACAGCACCCGGATTGCTGCGGTGGCCTGGGGCAGGCTTCTGGCACTGGATGAGCCGGACGCTGATCAGCTCTATGCCTTTGTACTGCGCTATCGCAACCGCGCCCCGGAGAATCTGGGCGGATAATATACGGCGGGTCCTGCCTCTGACAGGCTGGCTGCTACGTCTCTGTTGGCGGCAGATCTGAATTACACGGGAGAGGCCCCGATCATGCCAGCGCCACAGCAGCACCTGTTCCACCCAACAATCAACAGGCAGTGCTGCCGGGCCTGCCATGCCTGCTTGAGCGCTGCAGTCTGTCTGCCAGGGGCCATTCAGATGACAAAGGCCGGGGAATACCCTGTGATAGATGTGACGCGCTGCAGCGGCTGTATGCTGTGCGTAGTGGTCTGCCCCTACGATGCCGTCCAGGACAGCGAGTGATCTTCCCCTCACGATTTCGAAAAACTGGTCATTGACAATACCAACAAACTACGTTAGAATTTCTAACTGTAGGATGCAGGCAGAAGTTGATTGCAGGATCGCAAAACATGGACGCCCGTACGCCGGGCGTCTTTTTTGTTGAGATGTTATCAGTCATTTGCATGCCACCCTATAAAAGTAATCCAGTCATAAGCTATAAAAAGGAGCATGAAATGACTGAACGTGTACAGGGTACAGTAAAGTGGTTCAACGGCACCAAGGGCTTCGGCTTCATCGAGCAGGAAAACGGCCCGGACGTTTTTGTCCACTACTCGGCAATCGCCGAGCAGGGCTTCCGCAACCTTGAAGAAGGCCAGCGTGTCGAGTTCACCATCGAGCAGGGCCCCAAGGGTCTCCAGGCTTCACAGGTGGTCAAACTGTAACCCCCCGGCCTGAACACACGACGCCGCCAGCAGATCAGAAGCTGGCGGCGTTTTGATTCCCTGCCCTACAGCGGCCAATCGAACAACCACTTTCCGATCAGAGCGTAAGGATTCCACCCCTGTCAATCATCAACCGTGAAGACAACCTGCAGCATACCTGACCCTGACCGCGGCGGACACTGGTAGTGGGCGATGGTTATGCAGCGATCCGCTGACCGGGGCGAGTCAGTGCGCTGAACTGCATTTCAGGGAAACGGGCAGACAACTCTTCGGCATAAACATCCAGATCAAGATACGGCAGCCGGAACAGTTCACGCCAGGGACGATGGGCCTCGTATAAATACACTCTTGAAGGATGCAGAATCTCCAGCCAACCCGGAATCGCATCAACATCTTCCGGCTCGACGGCGAACAGTAGCACCTCTGCCGGAAGTGTTCGTGCGACCGATTCGACTTCGTGCGGGTCGGTCAACCGATGCAGGCCTTCGGCATAATTCAGTACGGTGCTGCCGTCGGGGAAGGTGATGTGAAAGCCAAGCGTGGGCGCATTCATGGGCAGCCCCAGTCCACCAAGACCGATACGGACGAGTTCAATGGGATGACTCAACAGGTGCGCCGCATATGCGATCTTGGGGCCGATTCCCGGCGGCAACAACGGCAGGTGCTGCCAGGTGAAGGCCATCACCTGCACACTGCCAATGGTGGTGCTCTCGCCATCACTAACGCTATGCGCGCGATCTGGCGGCAGTACGCCGCCGCGTGTGATGTGCCTGACCACATCCGGCGACGAAACCAGATGCGTGGTCGCCAGATGGGGTCGCGCCTCGGGCACTGTAAGAAAATGCCGCAGCGACCCGCAGTGTTCGGGGTGACCGTGCGTCAGGCACAGGATCGTCGCCGCTGTGTCGTCGGCAATCTCCCACGTCACGGCATCGCCAAACAGATCAAAGCCCACCAGAACATCGGCCTGCTGGATGGTCACGCCCGACCAGCCGAAATAGCGAATCTCCATGCCTCATACCTCTTGCGGGGCTGTTACATCGGCGCTCTCATGCGCACGGCTCAGCATGACGGCGACGCGCAGCATACCGACGAGCAGGCGCAGCGTGTGACGCCTGAAAACATAGCGTGGCCGGTACAGACGCAGCCGCATGATGGCGCGCCATACCACACGGAGATAATACTTTCGCACCAGACGATACATGTCACGCAGCGGCAGCCTGGTTGGCACCACGAAATGGGCCAGGTCGTAAACTTCGCGGTGGTCGATCAGAATGTCGTGCTTTCGTTCTTCATGCAATTCGGTGCCGGGCAGCGGCGTCAGCGGCGTAAGCTCGGTTAAAACGATACTGGGGCGCGCCTGAACGTAGTCATCAATGCGTTTGAAGTCATCTTCCGTATAGTCCGGCATCACCAGAAAGCCGGCGCTCAGCCCAATGCCACATTGTCCCAGAATTTCGATTGCCTGCTCGTTGATCGCGGCGCTGGTGCGCTTATTGAGTGTGTCAATATTGGAATCGTCGAGCGCCTCCAGGCCGGTCATCACCACGGCCAACCCGATCTGCGACCACTTCCGGAACACATCCGGATTCTGCACCACACAATCCGCACGGGTATAGGCAAAGTAGCGTTTCTTGATTCCGCGTTCGACGATCAGATCACACAGGTGTGCCATCCGTTTTGGATCGGTGAAAGAATGATCATCACAGAATATCACGAAATCTTCTTTGATACGGCTTAAATCTTCGACGATGAGTTCAGGAGAACGGGGGATGAAATGCCGCTCCGAAAACACCTGGCATGAGCAGAAGTTACACGAGAAGGGGCAGCCCATGGATGTCTGGATTGACGCGACGGGGGTCTCGTGCAGGTAGAAGTAGCGCGAACGGTACCTGGCCGTCAGCGAGCGATCGGGCAACGGTTGGTGGTCAAGTGTTGCGGGCAATGGCCGGGGCCGGGTAAAACGCATCTGGCCATTGTATGGAATCGCCAGCCCGGCTACATCATCGAAATCCCGGCCCTGCCGCCGCCTCTCGATGATTTCCTGGAACGCGGGCGTTCCTTCACCCAGCACGACAGCATCAATGTAAGGCACATTGAATTCCGTGGGGCACAGCGTGGCGTGATGGCCGCCCAGCAGGGTAAGCACCTTCG
>JALSTC010000130.1 GCA_026983935.1 Ardenticatenia bacterium | reverse complement strand
TTCCTTCCGCTCGCGGCTTTTCGCTCTTGACAATTCCCCCACGACCATGCTAGCCTACTAAACGAAAGGGACGGTGTATGGATACCGGCCAGGTAACAGTTCTATTCGTGGAGACGGGCGCAATGGCCCTCCGGTTTTTCAATAAACGTGACGGGTTCTATCTTACCAATCATCGGCCATCATGGCGCAGAACGTGCGGCATTGCTGATGTGGTATTTGATGCTGTCATTGTGCCGATGCTGCGGCCTGATGAACAGCAGCAGTGGTCTCCCCTGCAAGCGGAAGCGCCGCCCCTACCGGGCTAACCCCGGCGGAGGGGCATATCCGCGCAGCCGGAAACGGAAGCAGCCAGGGCGTGAGACCATCAATCTCGCGCCCTGATTTGCTATACAGAGGCAGACCCAGAACAGAGGAGGTCATCATGCCTTCAACAGGTCAGAACGACCGCGCAGCAACCATACCGGGACGTGACCACAAAGCAGCAAACCGGCCTGCCAGCTAACAGCCTTTGTGACGGGCGAGGAGGCGGGCCGGTGGATGCCTTCGCGGCACGCCCCACTCGACCGAACATGGCAGCGAACGATTACGGCAGATCACATCGGGAAGCGATTTAGCGGAAACAAAGACGGCACACTGGTATTTAGCGGGAGAAGTGAATCACAGCAGTTTGCAATTCCCCCTGCGGCCCGGAAAGTGGGTGCGGCGAGAAAGCAAGTGTTGGCTCCTTTCCGGGTCGCCCTTACAGCAGCCAATCACATGTGCAGGAAACCCGGGTGGGCGGGGTGGCCGGACGATGTCTGGCCGAGGTGGCTGAATGGTTCCTGCCGGTGTTACGGGTAGAAAGGGTGTCATGTTCTTTTCTGAATGTGCGTGCGGAAACTGCCGCCGTCGCAGACGGTGGCGAATGGCCCGCACTGCCGTCATCGGGGTCAACTCCCGACGGACGCCTGCTTAACACGTCCGATTGCAGCACCACGACGGCAGCGCGGCAGCGGTCACCACAACGGCCTGTCGGGAAACCCGGCAGACCCGACATGAGGAGGTCAACGATGGCAGAAGTACGAACGACTCCTGCGCCCTATAAAATCTGGGGCCGCGAATGGATTGACGATGCGACACTCCGCCAGATGGAACTGGCGGTGCGGCTGCCGATCTCGCTGCGCGGCGCACTGATGCCGGACGCCCACGTGGGCTACGGGCTGCCCATCGGCGGCGTGCTGGCCACGGAAAATGCCGTGATCCCTTACGCCGTCGGCGTGGACATCGCCTGCCGGGTGCGCATGACGATCTTCAATGCGTCCCCACATGTGATTGACCAACAGCGGGAAAAACTGCGCAGGGCCATCGAGGAAAATACCCGGTTTGGCCAGGGGGCCGAATGGGAAACACCACAGCAGCACGAAGTCATGGAAGACCCTGCCTGGGATGAGATTCCCATCGCCCGCCAGCTCAAAGACCTGGCCTGGCGGCAGTTGGGAACCAGCGGCGCGGGCAATCATTTCGTCGAATTTGGCGAATTGATCGTCTGGCAGCAGGTCGGGCGCGTGCCGCCGGGCAGTTACCTTGCCCTGCTATCTCACAGCGGCAGCCGACGCTTTGGCTTTGAGACGGCCAATTACTACACCCGCATTGCCAAAAGCCTGCACGAAGGGCGGCTGCCCAAAGAGCTGATGAATCTGGCCTGGCTGGAGCTGGGGCGCGAGGGCGACGAATACTGGCAGGCCATGCAGCTCGCGGGCCGTTATGCCAGCGCCAACCATGCCGTTATTCACCGCCTGATCGTGTCTGCGCTGCGCTTCGAGGTGCTGGACGTCATCGAGAATCACCATAATTTCGCCTGGAGGGAGACCGTGG
This sequence comes from Ardenticatenia bacterium, assembly GCA_026983935.1. GTDB lineage: Bacteria > Chloroflexota > Anaerolineae > Aggregatilineales > Ch27 > JALSTC01. The sequence goes on along the minus strand of JALSTC010000130.1, from coordinate 2,719 downwards.
ACGGGCGTGAGGCCATCGTGCACCGCAAAGGCGCTACGCCTGCCGGGCCGGATGCGCTGGGCGTGATACCGGGCAGTATGAGCGCACCGGGCTACATCGTCAGAGGTAAGGGAAGTGCTGAGGCAATGAACTCTGCCGCACACGGCGCGGGGCGTCAAATGAGCCGTGCGGAGGCCAAACGCACCTTTGACTGGGAAGACGTCAGCGGCGAACTGAAAGATTCAAAGGTGGACCTGCTTTCCGCCGGGCTGGATGAAGTGCCGGGCGCATACAAGGACATTCACAAGGTAATGGCCGCGCAGGCCGACCTGGTGGAGCCGCTGGCGGAGTTCCATCCCCGCATCGTCAAGATGGCGCCAGACGGTCGTGGCGGCAGCCGCAGACGAAAGCGAAAAAAGAAGAAAGATCGCCGTTGATAATGCGATTCCTTTGTGCAAAATCACTTGCGCCAGATGGCACAAAGTGCCCTATAATAGGGCTTGGATCGCACGGTAAAGCAAAGGGTTTTTCGTCTTGTACGGGCACGTTTTGTTACTGAACGGAAGCACATGGGAACCGCTGACGGTCATCAGCGTCCCACGTGCGATCAACCTGCTGCTGGCAGGTAAAGCGATCATGGTGGAGGAAACAGGACGCTTTCTGCACACGGTGCGCACTCAGTTTCCTGTGCCCTCCGTGATCGCGCTCAAACGCTATATCAATGTCCCCAGGCGGCATGCCTCCTGGAGCCGGAAGGGCGTTCTGGCCCGCGATAATTACACCTGCATCTACTGCGGCGCACGGCCCGGCGACGTGGTGCGGGGTAAGGTGCTGCACAAAACGGATTTCACCGTGGATCACATTCTGCCAAAATCCCGCGGCGGCAGGGACGTCTGGACTAACACCGCCTGCGCCTGCTACACCTGCAATCACCGCAAGGGGGGGCGCACGGATCGGGAGGCCGGAATGCGGCTCCGCTGGGAGCCTAAAATTCCGCGTACCAGCTATATCGTTATCCAGATGGGCAAAGGCCCGGACGCCTGGAAGAAATACATCGAGGTCTGAACGCCGGAAAACAGCAAAGTGGCGTGGAGCGCTCCACGCCACCCGGCGAATTTTGCCTGCGAATCAGTCCGACGGGGAACTCAGTGTTCTGATTCTTTTTCCTCTTCCGCCGTTTCTGTATCCGCCTGAGTCGCTGCTGCGTTGGCCTCCTGTACGGTCTGTGCACGCCGCCGTGCCACCATCTCACGCGCTTCTTCCAGCGTGCCAGCCAGCGAAAAACGCCCGCCGCCGCCTGCGCGATCCAGAACGGTGGTCAACGCTTTCATCCAGCTATCAGCGGCGACGATCACGAACATTCCCCTACCCTGCGGAGCATTCCTGAGCGCTCTGTTGAACTGGAACATCGCGCCCTCCGGCAGCGGCGCACTGTTCAGCATATTGGCGATCAGATCAACGGGATGATCGACCTCACCGGTCATCGCCCCCGACTGCATCGCCGCAGCGCGGAAATCATCCCAACTCCAATCCCCCTGAAAATCGTAGCGGATGGCCGTCTTTTCTTCGTTGTCCCACACAACAGTGATGCCCATATATGCCCTCCTGATATGCTGAAATGGGAAGCGGCTCTGAAGGAATCATTAAGATTGACTCCGCCAGAGTAATCGAGACTATCTATAAACAATTCTATCATAAGATAAAATACACAGCAGGGGCATGGCCCCTTCGTACCATGCCCCTGCCCTGCTCCATGGTAACTGCAGTACTCTAGTGGCGGTGAATCCGCCGCTCATCATGATCCAGCTCCCCGGCCAGATAGGCAGCCAGCGCCTCATCAATTGTTTTACGCCGCGTGAGAAAAACCCGCAGGCCCATATTCTGCGCATGAGCAACCGCCGGGCTGCCGATCCCCCTCACGACCAGCGCGTCGCAGTCCGCCATTGTGGAGAAAATGCTGCCGTGATCATGATGCCCGTGCCCATGATCGTGGTCATGGTCGTGATCGTGCCCATGTACTTCTTTGTCCCGCACCTCGCGGGCCACTTCCTTGCCATCTTCTACTGTGACAACGACGACTTTCGGCGCGCGGCCAAAATGCGCGCTGATCGTCTGTTCATCCTCAGTGACAAATGCGATCTTCATCAGTTCACTCCCTGAACTTGTTCGGCAGTAACGGCCATCTACAGACGACCTGAGCGACAATGCATTTCATTAGATGCAGTAAATGATCAATCCGTCTCAAGCCGGACCAGGTCTTCGAACGATTCGCGGCGGCGAATCACGCGCCACGACTCGCCCGTGACCAGCACCTCCGCCGGTCTGGGCCGACCGTTGTAATTGGAAGCCATCGTCATGCCATAGGCCCCGGCCATCCCGATCGCCAGACGGTCGCCGGACTGGAGCGGCGGCAGCATGGCGGCGGGGTGAAGCACATCGGCGCTCTCGCAAATCGGGCCGACGACCTGCACAGACCTGAGTGGATCGCCTGCCCGCTTCAGCGGCCATATTGGATGCCGTGCACCGTACAGGGCAGGACGCAGCAGATCGGTCATGCCCGCATCGAGCACGACGGTCTGCCCGCCATTTTTAACGTACTGTACCTCCGCCAGCAGAACGCCCGCTTCCGCGACCAGAAAGCGTCCCGGCTCAAACGCGACATCTACGCCTGCCCCTTCCAGCACAGGCAGCAGCGCTTCGGCGAAATCTTCTATGGGCGCGGCAGGCTGTCCGTCATATG
>JALSTC010000129.1 GCA_026983935.1 Ardenticatenia bacterium | reverse complement strand
TGACGAAGCCCACGTCCAGACCCTGGACCGCGACCTCGACAGCCGCCGGATTTATATCCAGCACCTGACGCCGGTCTTGAACTGGCTCAGGCCGGGCGGGCAGTTGGTGGCTTTTGATGCGGCCCGCAGCCATATGTTCACGCCGCTGATCAGGGCCGGGCTGCTCAAGCAGCATCCGCGCTTCCCCACGATTGCCTGGGAGAAGCATCAGAACCCTGAGGTCTGGGCAGCAGTGCTGAGGCAGACGGGCTTCCGCGATGTGCATTATCACTGGGCTGCCTTCACGCGCCATGACTGGATTCGGGCCACGCTGGGACGGCTCACCATGCTCAACCGTTTGATCCTGGCTCATTTTGTCCTCAGGGCAACACGCTGATGTTATCTCGGGAATCGGTGCTCCAATACGTGGCGAGCCTGCGAACGGCTCCCGCTGAATACCGTATGACGGCGAACGTGGACGGTTCGCTGTTCACAGCCTGCTTCGCCTTTCTGCTGCGCTATTTGCTGGGCGATGACTATGCGCCGGAGGAGCGCGCCGCGCTGCAGGCCCTGCTGCTGGAGAGCCAGAATCCGGAAGATGGCCTGTGGTATCGGAGGGGCAAATCTGCTACCCGCTATACCTTGCATGATGAGGCGCACATCAGCCAGCAGCTCACGACCATGGCGCTGAGCGTGCTGGCAGCGCTGGGAGTCATGCCCCGCTACCCGCTGCGTTTTCTCTCGCGGTGGGATACGGCGGACAAACTGCAAGATTATCTGGATAGTCTGCCCTGGGACGTGAATCCCTGGAACAGCGGCAACCGCGCCCTGTTCGTTGGCTCGTTTCTGGCCTATGACGGCTATATCCTCCACAATGAGGCCTCGCGGGCTGTGCTGGAGGCCTGGTTCGACTGGCACGATGCCCATGCGCGCCCTACCAGTGGCTTTTGGGGCGAAGGGCACACGGCGGACTGGTTCGTGGGTATGGGCGGTGCGGCGCATCAGTATCTGATCTATCATTATGCCAACCGGCAGCCGCCCTATCTGGAACGGGCGGTCGATCAGACACTGCGTATGCAGTACGATGATGGCCGCTGCTGGCCGGTCATCGGCGGCGGGTCATGTTATGAGCTTGACGCGATGGAAATCCTGCTGCTGGGATACAAAATGCTGGACTACCGCCGAAGTGATATTGAAGCCGCCTGCTGCCGTATGATCCCGGTTGTCCTGAACAGCCGCAATGCCGATGGGGGATTTTGCTGGGCAAAGCGCCGCTGGTTTGACATGCCCGATTTGCTGCGGGGGCTTTTCATCACGGGAGACCCGCGCACCATGTTCTGGGCGCTGCGTGTGCAGGCCAACGCGCATCTTCTCCGCAGCGAAGAAACACGCGCGACGGCCTGGGCAAGTGCCCCGCATCCGGTTACAGAAAGCAGTCTGTACGATACGTGGTTCCGTCTGCTGACTCTGGCGGAAATCGCCGAGGTGATCGCCGATGAGCGCCTGCCGGATATCCCCTGGCGTTCCGTCCCGGCCCCGAATTGGGGCTTTTTCCGGCGGTAGGGGTTACGTCTTCGCGGCGATCAGTTCCAGCAGCAGCGCTTCCCGCCCGGCGATCATCTGCTGCATCGTGAAGTGAGCCTCGATGTGGGCGCGCGCCTGCCTGCCCATCTCGCGGCGCAGTCCCGGATCGTCCAACAGGCGGCGCAGCGCCCCCGCCAGCGCGGTTTCGTCGCGAGGGGGAACCAGAATACCGGCTTCCGGCGGTAGCAGTTCCGGCACGCCGCCCACGCGGGTCGCCACCACCGGCAGGCCGCTTGCCATCGCTTCCAGGATGGTATTGGGGCAGCCTTCGTAATCCGAGGTCAGCGCGTAGATGTCAAAAGCACGCATCAGCTCCGGCACGTCGCTGCGCGTGCCCAATAACCGGACGTTTCCGGCTACGTCATAGTCAGCGCATAACTGCTCCAGCGCCGGGCGCTGTCTGCCTTCGCCGATGATAATGAACAGCGCATCGGGGTGTGTCTGCCTGAGCCGGGCAGCGGCCCGGATCAGCACGTCAAGCGCCTTGATCGGCCTGAGGTTGGCGACGGTTCCGATCACCGGGCGCTGCGGGTCAATGCCGAGCAGTTCCCGCTTGAGCGCCTGCCGCCTTTCTGGCGCGGCTGGCGAAAACAGCGTTTCATCCACGCCGTTATAAAGCACGGTGATCTTCTCCTCCGGCAGGCGCTGCTTTTTGAGCTGCTGCACATACTGTCGGTTGACCACGACGACACGGTCAGTGAAGCGGCGAGTCAGCCAGGCGTTGTAGCGATCCATCGCCGCGGTGATCGTATCCGCGCCGTGCAGGGAGATCATGATCACCGGTGTGCGCAGCAGCCGGGCGAAGAGCCGCCCGAAAAAACTCGCGATCCCCTGGTTCACACACCAGACGACGGTCGGGCGCTCCCGGCGCAGCGCCCTCCAGAGCGAGGGCAGACTGAAAAGGACATTCGCGCCCGGCGGGCCGCTGTACACCCGCGCATTGCGAACTGCCGGGAGCAGCTCCCCGCCCTTCGCCGCAAACAGCACCGGTGTGAAGGCAGCCGGGTTTAAGCGCCGGATCACATCAAGCAGCCGCAGCTCGGTTCCGCCTTTGTTCAGGCTGCCGATCACAAAGAAAACCCTGTACGGTGGTGTGATTTGCGGCGAAGCGGCTGGCTTCACGGGATGCTCTCCTGACAGCTTCGTGTACCGCCGACAAGTATACCAGTTGCCGCGGTCATTTCGTCACGCACAGCAGGCCGGGATTTGCTACACTACAAGCAGCAAAGAGCCTGACCCCCGGAGTAGTACAGATGCCCGTGATTCCCGATGTCCCGGCATTCAAACTTGAATACGCTTCCGGTAACATGGCCTTTCTGGCGGCGCAGGCGGCATTGAGCGCGGTCGGGAAGGGGCACAGCCTGGCCTATCTGGCAGGAGCCAGCGGCGATGCCTTCAAATTTGTCTATGACGGCGCGCCGGTGCGCGAACCTCTGCGCGATCTGCGGCCTGCCGACTCGCTGGCACGGGCCTTCGCCGCCTGCGGTCTGCGCGCAGAATGGATTCCCGATGCCACGCTGGATCACGTGCGCGGTCAGGTAGAAGCACACGCAGAGATCGGGCAGCCGATTCTGACGGCTTTTCTCCCCGGCGAGGATTATCACGGCTGCTTTCTGCTGGTTGGCTATGATGAGGACTCGGATATCCTGTATTATCAACGGGCTTATGAGTCGCCGTCTCAGGATATGCCCTACCGGACGCTGAAGCTGGATGCGGCAACGGACTGGGACGGGCCGGTGACCGGCCCGCCGCACTGGCTCAGCTTCCCGATGCTGGTGATTCGGGGGCCGCTCTATGACCCACCCGACGCAGCCGCCCTGCGGCAGGCGGCCCTGCAGGGGGCGCTGGATGCCCTGCAGGGTGACCCGATTCCTTATCCGACCCATCCCGGAGCGGGGCAGTATGCACGTGTGCCGCTGGAGGGCCGGGCGGCACTGCAGGGATTGGCTGCACTGGCCCAGGTGGCGGCGGATCTGCGGGAGGCCGACCTGCGGGACTTTGCCACGATCTGGCGGTTGGATGCGCAGCTCATGCAGCTTGCCTGGGATCGCGAACTGGCCGCGCTTTACCTGGAAAGCAGGGAGGGGGATGGCCCGCCTGCCCTGATTGCACGCTACCGGACGATCGCGCACACGGCCCGCACACTGGGCACGCGCAACTGGGAGCGCCGCAGTATGGCCATGAACCGCCCGGCAGAACTGCGTGCCTTTATCGAGGGCACGGCGGCCTATCTTTATGCCCTGCCGGAAGATGACCGGCTTCGGGATGCCGTGCGCGATCTGGGGACGCCAATCCAGACGGTGTGGGGATCGGCGCTGCTGGTGGCGACGGCGGAGCGCCGGGAGGGGGCGGCGCGGCTGGCCGAGCGGCTGCATGATCTTGAGGCGGCATGTGCGCCCCTGTTGGAGCAGGCCCTGACAAAGCTATAATACAGGTGCATGAGGAGACGAGGTGAACGTATGTCAACACGCGCATTCAAAAAGCTGTTCGGGCTTGGCCCCTGGCGTCGAGGGCAGGACCTGCTGCTGGTCATCGAGAAATACGGTACTGAAACCTTCAACGCGGTGCGCCGCCGCAACCCGCAGTGGCAGCCTGACCTGAGCGAAACCGATCTGCGGGGCATGGACCTCTCCCGGCTCAACCTGAAAAATGTGAAGCTGATCGGCGCGCATGTGGACGGCATCATTGTGGATGGGTTGGAGCTTTCCGGCGAGCGGGCGCTGCGGACTCTGGCCCGACGCGGGGCCATCGTGGAGATCATCGAGTAGCGTGGAATCAAAAACCGCCGGGAGTATACATTCCCGGCGGCTGGTTGGCTGGCAAACCGCTTACTTGATTTCGACGGTCGCGCCTTCGGCTTCCAGCTTGGCTTTGGCGTCTTCGGCGGCTTCCTTGCTGACGGCTTCCAGCACGGTTGCGGGAGCGCCGTCCACCAGCTCTTTGGCCTCTTTGAGGCCCAGGCTGGTGAAGGAACGCACGGCCTTGATGACATTGATCTTCTTGGGGCCGAC
>JALSTC010000128.1 GCA_026983935.1 Ardenticatenia bacterium | reverse complement strand
AGGCAGGTCCCAGGCCAGAATACCCAGAGCCATCTTACTCACCCCCTTGTAATTCAAAACCGAACGCTGGGCCAGGGGCGCGCCACACCAGACACGACCGCCCTGCCGGGCGATCAAATGCCAACCGAACAGACTGCTGCGATTTTTCACCGGTGATGCAGGGCCGGGGAGCTGTGAATCAGGGGGTCCGTTCCGCGTAAATCAGCATAAAGCGTAATTGCCTCACGTTATCTATTAACAATAGTATATACCCACTCTGTGGGCGAGTCAAATTCGACGAGGGCGACAGAGGGGCGAATATAGAAGAACACGCCCTCACTACGCCAGGCAGGATGGGAGGGAAGGGAAAACGCTGCACCCGTAATCAGCAGAACGAAACTGCCCGGTGCGCCGGTGCGCTATGACTGCCCCACAACTTCGTAATGCACGACCCCCGGCTCAAATTCGAGCAAAAAGTCTTTGTCTTCAGGGTAGTATTTGGCCACTTCCACATCGTCCCCCGCAAAACCCTTGATCACATCCATATTTTCCCAGAACGTCATGGTAATGAAGTGCGTGACGTCGCCTTCCTGGCGCTCCAGAATATAGACGCTGATATTGCCCGCAACGGATTGATAATCGGGAATAGCCCGTTCGTTCAGAAATGCCCGGTATGCCGGGGCCTTGCTCGTGGGCACGCGCCCATGCCACATGCGTACAATCATGTTGTTTCCTTTCAGGCGGGGAAAGAAAAAATGCAGGAACACCCCCTCACCACGCAGGCAGGGCCGGGATCACAAAGCGCCACAAGGCGAAGGCGCTCAGGCCCGCCAGCCCCCACATCACCGCGACCGGCAGCCAGCGCACAGGCCGCCAGCCCGTCCGGGCGGCCAGCAGGCCCGCCCAGCCATGCCAGCCTGCCGTATAGGCCAGCGCGTAGGCCGCCAGCGCGGGGTACAGGTAGCGCCCCTGGAACTGCACAAAGGCCATATTGTAATAGATGAACTGGGCGATGCCCAGCAGATAGAGTGCGGCCATCACCAGCAGAACATCCCGCCGGGCCGGGGCGAGATGACCGTCCCGCCGCGCACGCACAGCCAGCGGAATCAGCCCGACGTAGCTCACGGCGGTGAAGGCCAGCAGCGCCGCATATACCCATCCCGGCATGGGGACGCCCATCCAGCCGAACTGGCCCCAGAAGCTCTGAAAGGTGATGCGCACGCCGTCGGAGAGCCACGCGCCGAAGCCCTCGCGGGCGATCCAGTCCGCCGTGCGCGGCTGCCCGACCACCACCGCGTCATGCCGGGCCAGGCCCATCACATCCGGCCAGCCGTAGACGCTGATATTGCGCCCCCACCACAGCGCCCCCAGCAGCAGCGCCGGGAGTAAAAAGAGCGCCCACGCCCGGATCAGGTCATGGGGACGGCGATCCGCTCCCTGCCACCAGCGCAGCGCGATCGCCAGCACCATCACCGGCCCCAGCAGCAGGGTGGAGGCCTTGGTCAGCAGGCCGAGGCCCATCACCACGCCCAGCGCCACCGGCCCCGGTCGGAAGCGGCGCGGCACGTCCGGAGTCAGCAGCCACAGCGTCAGCAGCAGCCCGATGCCGATGATCAGCTCCGCCAGCGAGTCGTTGTTGACTCCGGCCATCATGGCGACGTGCTGCGGCAGGAAGGCGGCGAATGCCGCCGCGCCCAGCGCCACCGTTGCCGGGCCGCCCGATGCGGCCCGCGCCGCGCCGTAGATGCACAGCACCACGCCCGCGCCCAGCAGCGCCGAGAACAACCGCAGCGCCAGCAGACCGCCACCGCTGACCGCGTAAACCGGCGCGGCCAGCAGGTAGTACAGCGGCGGCTGGTGATCTTCGTACTGCACGGTGGGCAGGTCGTCGAGAATCTGCGGGTCAAAGCCGCTGGCAGTCAGGCGGGCCAGATAGTCCATATCCCAGTCGCCCGCTTCCAGCACCGGGCAGCAGCCGCCCGCCGCCACCTGCCGCACGTAGTTGTAGTGCGCCGGTTCGTCGGGAACCTGCCAGGCGGGCGTCTCCACCGCGTACAGCACAGCCAGCAGGCCGTAGGCCGCCAGAATGGCGATCAGGATCAGGCGTTCGGCGGTGTGTTCACGCAAGAGCAGCCCCCTTCGGGGGGAGTGTTGCGTTTTGAGTGATGAATTGTGAGTTGAAAGAATCTGTGTGAATCCGTTTTATCTGCATTATCTGTGTACCGTCTTTCCAGAGGCAGGAGGCAAGAAACATCCGTTGTTATCAGTATCATCCCGCCTCATCCGTTTCCCACTGCAATCGGCCGGACGCCCGATCGTTGGCCCCTCGAACATACCGCGCCTGTTATCACTGTGCCACCCGCACGCGCCCGTCCGCCGCGACGATCACCCGCGCCAGCAGGAGCGAATCGCCGCCGGAGTCCAGTGTCAGGCGCGGGCCGTCCGGGGCGGTGTACCAGCCGATGACCACCTCATACGTCCCCGCTTCCTCCGGCAGCCCGTCCAGCGTGATCGTATCCGGGATGACCTCGCCTGCATTCCACAGGCTGGTGGGGTACGTCCCGCCGAGCGGCTGGCCGTCCGCCTGGACGAGCGGCGCAGCCTCCCCGGACGGCCTGAGGTGCACAAACAGCGTGTAATCGGTCATCAGGTCATCTGCCGCGAACCACGTCAGGCGCAGCAGAAGCCGCCCATCTTCGACCGTCACGGCGCTGTCGGTCAGCCGAATCTGCGCCGCGCCGCTGCGGTGATGCCAGGTCACCACGTGGCGGGAAAATGTGGGCGCGTCCGGGTAGGAGACATCCAGCCAGCCGACCGCCCGCGCCGCGTAGTCGCCGCCGCCCTCCGGCGCGGCGGATACGATCAGCGGAATCCCGCCCGGCGGCAGGCCCTCCGGCAGGACGAGCGTGTGCCATGTGGAAAAACGGCCCGCCCAGTTTGCCGCCTCATAAATGCCGTCAAAGGTCGGGCTGCCGGGCACATCCGGCGCAGTGACGGCCACGTGCAGGCGCGGCGGGGGTGTCCCCACCACGTCCCAGTCCAGCCGGACGCGCACCGCTTCGCCGTCTCCGGCCAGATCGCGCCCATCCGTCGCCAGCCCGATCAGGCGCAGCGGCCCGAAATCCGCCGTCACAGGACGCGCGACCATCTCCCGCAGCGGCAGGACGCGCTCAAAGACCGTCACCGGGCCGTAGGCATAGCGCGGGTCGTCGAATTCGGCGGCCTCCCGGTAGCTGGCCCGGAACCAGGGATCATCCGCCAGTGTGTAGTTGTAGATGACCGGCGGCCTGCCCCGAAAGCGCTGGAAGACCAGATAATCCGGGGCGTGGGCGGGCAGCCAGCTATAAACATCCCGCCGCGCCAGCGCCGCCGCCACGTCCGGCTGCAGCAGGCCCAGGTAGTCGGTCATCGGACGGTCGGCGTAAAAGCCGATCTGCCCGACCTCGGCCACGCCGACCGCTGCCTCCGGCGGCGTGTGATCATGCAGCCATTGGCCCGTTTCGCGGTAAGCCTGCCAGTCCACGACCGGCAGCATGGCCCCCACCGGCCCGCCGTGATCCAGCCAGGCCGCGATCCAGCCGAAGGAAGTCACCTGCGCCGCCAGCAGCAGGATTGCCGTCCCGCCGACCATCCCCCGCCGGATCGTCCCTGATCTTCTCCGCAGCCTCGCCCCTTCATGCCGCAGCGCCCGATCCAGGCCGTCCAGTCCACAGGCCCCTGGAAGGATCGCGCCCGGCAGCAGCGGCGCGTAATACCAGCGGTACGGGGCAACGCCCATCACGGCATAGGCCAGCAGGTGCAGCACGCCCCATGCCGCCGCCAGCAGGACGGGTGCATCGGAGTCATCTGCCCGCCGCGCCAGCATCCCCAGACCCACCGCCATCAGCAGGCCGAACAGCGCATACAGCGGACTCTGGGCCAGCAGCCCGTCCACAACCAGCCGCAGCCCTTCCAGCGTATCCACACCGATGCCCAGCCCGGTGATGCCCAGCGCGGCCTGGGCGCGTTTGGCGCTCAGCGTCGCCGGGATGGGGGAGCCATACACCGCCCATGCCCGGCCGTAAAAGAGCAGTACCGGCCCCGCCGCGCTCAACGCATATGAGAACAGGGGGCGGAGCCGCTCACGGCCTGCGCCGCTTTTATACAGCGCCCACAGCCCCAGCAGCGCCCCCGGCAGTGCCGCATCCGGGCGCGTCAGGGCGGCCAGCCCGATCAGCAGCCCGGCCCACCCCCACCGTGCCCGCACCGTCCGCGTGACCAGCCCGATCGCCGCCAGCACCAGCCCGATCCACAGCGGCGTTTCCATGCCCAGCGCCAGCCACAGCGGCGCGGCCAGCGCATAGGCCAGCCCGGCCCACAGCCGGATACCCCATCCCACGCGGCGTGGCAGCAGCGCCATGATCAGCGCCCCGCCCAGCCCGATGCTCACCGCGCCCAGCAGTCCACCGAGCACATGAAAATCCGGCAGGAGGAAGCTCAGCGCGGCCAGCAGCAGCGCGTAGAGCGGCGCGGTCGTGCTCAGCACCATTTCGCCGGGGTTGTAGACCAGCCCCAGGCCGCGGGCCACGTTGCGGGCGTAGCGGTAAGTGATGAAGCT
>JALSTC010000127.1 GCA_026983935.1 Ardenticatenia bacterium | reverse complement strand
CCCCGGCTGGCTGGGGATCATGGGAGATAGGCTTCTCCGGCGCGGGGAGAGGCGTCTTGCTTTCGGTGATTTCGGCTCTCATTGCAGTGGCTTCATCTAGAGTTATGGGTCGTCTCGGCTGTTATCTATGGTACAGTGGCACAGAGCATACCACAAATGGTAGTGTCCCGTCAGGAATATCTGACGAAATTTCCCCGTTTTTGGCTGCAACCGGCCACTCCCGGTACAATGCCGTCGTGGGGCGTGGGCATGCTTTCATCTTCTTGACAGCCGCCGCGGAGGCACTCTTACGATCATATGGATACATTTGCTGCTGATTTGCTCGATTGGTTTTATACGCACCGCGCAGACCTGCCCTGGCGACGGGAACGCGACCCGTATCATGTCTGGCTCTCTGAAGTCATGCTGCAGCAGACGCAGGTCGGGACAGTCGTCGGCTACTACGAACGTTTTCTGGCGCGTTTCCCCACGCTTGCCGCGCTGGCTGCCGCGCCGCTGGGTGATGTGCTCAAGGTGTGGGAAGGGTTGGGCTACTACAGCCGGGCACGCAACCTGCACCGCGCAGCGCAGATAGTTGTGGCGGAATATGATGGAGAACTGCCGCGCACAGCGGCGGAACTGCAGCGTTTGCCCGGCATCGGGCGCTATACGGCGGGCGCGGTCGCCAGTATCGCTTTTGGGCAGAATGTCCCCGTGCTGGATGGTAATGTGATCCGCGTGCTGACACGGCTGTACAATATCGAGGAGGATATCAGCCAGCAGGGCACACGCCGTCGGCTGTGGGCGCTTGCAGAGTCGCTTGTCCCGGCGGATCGGGCGGGAGACTATAACGAGGCGCTGATGGAACTGGGGCGGTTGATTTGCAGGCCGCGCCGTCCACAGTGCGATCGCTGCCCGCTCCGGCAGCACTGTCAGGCCTATCGGGAGGGCCTTCAGGAACAGCGGCCTGTCAGGCGCCGCCGCCCTCGCACACCGCATTACGATGTCGCGGCAGGCGTGATTTACGGCACGGGGAGCAACGCCAGTCGCATCCTGATTGCGCAGCGCCCTGTGGATGGGGTGCTGGGCGGATTGTGGGAATTCCCCGGCGGCAAGCAGGAGGCGGGTGAAACACTCCCGGAGACACTGGCCCGTGAGCTGGAGGAGGAGCTGGGCATTATGGTTGAAGTTGGGGAGCCAGTAGTGCGGGTCAAGCATGCCTTTACCCATTTTCGGATTACCCTGCATGCCTATGAATGCCGCCATACAGGCGGTAGGCCCGTTAAGCGTGGCGTGGCAGATTTTGCATGGGTTACGCTTGCGGAGATGGCAAATTATGCCTTTGGCAAAGCGGACAGGCAGATCATCGCGGCCCTGCTGGAAAGGCCGCGTCAACTGTTGTAAGTGCTGTGCCCTCTGTTCTGAACTTTATCCGGCGCAAAAGCGCACTCTGGTATACCATTGGTAATGTAGAAACTATGACCGAGCCGACTTTGATCCTGTTTGATATTGACGGTACGCTGCTGGCATCGGATGGCTGTGGCCGGGCGGCGGTCGAGCTGGCTTTACGCGAGATTTTTGGCGTTACGGATCCGACCAGGCCACACAAATTTGCCGGGAAGACGGACTGGCAGATTCTGCTGGATATACTGACCCCGCTTGGCTTTTCGCCGGAGGAAGTTGCCCGCCGGCTGCCGGTCTTCGAGGAAACCGTTGCTCGGCATCTGGAAGCAGTAATCGGTAACCATAACATCCGTCCAATGCCCGGCGCACTGGCGCTTATCCGGGACTTACGGCGGGACCCCCGCGCACGATTGGGGCTGGTCACCGGCAACATGAGCAAGACGGCGCCGATCAAGCTGCGGGCAGCGGGCTTCGATCCGGCGGATTTTCCTGTGGGGGCCTTTGGTGATGAAGCAGCCGATCGCAATGCGCTGCCGCCGCTGGCCGTGCAGCGGGCGAACGCTTACTGGCATACGATTTTCCCGCCGGAGCGCATCGTGATCGTTGGGGATACGCCCGCTGATGTGATCTGCGCCCGTTCCGTCGGGGCGCGTGCCGTTGCCGTCCTGACCGGCCCTTCCTCTGACAGGGAAGCCATTGCTGTGGAGGCTCCCTGTGCCATTCTTGACGATCTGACCGACCGCACCAGAGTTGAGGCGGTATTGTTTGGGGAGCAGTGAAAAATGGAAGACCAGACCAGAAAACAGGATGCGGCCCGGTGGATCGCCAGAGGGGTCAGGGCATTGAAGGCCCGTAAGCCGAAGCTGGCGCGGCAGTATTTGCTCAAAGCCCGTCAGTTGGACCCCCAGAATCCCGATATCTATATGTGGCTGGCGGCCACGACCCGTGACCCGGATAGACGCCGTGCTCTGCTGCAGCAGGCACTGACGATTGATCCCGATCATGCAAAGGCCCGCCGTGCGCTGGAGTCGCTTGAAGTGCAGGATTCAGTGCAGGCGGTAGCCCCCGATGCACAGGCAGTGCAGGCACTGCCTGAAGATGAATCAGCGGTTCCAGAGATGGAGTCGCATATTGAGGAAGTGCCGGCAGAATCTGTTCCTTCGCCGCCTGACCTGCAGGAGATGGCTCCCGCACAGCAGGCGAAAGCGGGGCGATGCCCGCAGTGTGGCGCGGTGATGCGTGTGCATCCGGAGAGCGGAGCGGCATACTGCGTGTTCTGCGGGTATGGCATGGCGGATGCGGGCGAACAGGTGGCCATCACTGCGTCGCGTATTCAGCCGGAGCGGCCCTGGTCGGAATTGGCACGCGCCCGGCGCTGCCTGACCTGTGAAGCTGTCAGCATTCCTCCTGCGGGAAGTCCCGATGACGCGCCCTGTCCATTGTGCCAGCAGACGCTCTTTGAGCCAGCACATGCAGCGCTGCCCCTTCCGGATACTTACTTCCCGTTTCGGGTCAGCGAGGCAGAGGCGGCGATCGCGATTGAAGATGCCGGTAAAAGTGGCCTGGGGCGATTGTTCCGGGGACGCCGTGAAATCTCGCGCCCACGTCCGCTGTATCTGCCATTGTGGGTGTTCAGTGGTGCGGGGCATATTGAGTATGAGTTTCCGGGGTTTGAGGGCCAGGGCGGTCTTTTCACAGAGCCGTATCAACTGATCCCGGTGCACTGCATCCCCCAGATTGAGGGCAAACTGCTGCGTCTGGCTTCCGATCTGGACCTGGGTGAGGCGGTGCGCTATGAAGCAGAAGCCGGGCAGGAGGCTTTTGTGCTGCTGCCGGGGATTTCCCTGCAGGCGTCACTGCACGAAGCACGCGGCCTGATGCTCCGGGATGCGCGGCAGAAAGCGCGGGAGCAGGTGCGTCCACCGACGCCAAAAGCGCCTCACAGCGATCGCGGGATGCTCACACGCGGAGATGCCATCGCCGGAGCGGTGATCGCCTCAGCCAGCCGCGGTTCGGCTGCCATGACCATCACCGCCAGCGATGTGAAAGACCTGAGCTATCAGTTGATGCTGCTGCCGATCTGGATCAATGAAGTTCGTGAGGGCAGCAAGCTGCAGATGGGCTTTGTGAATGGGTTTACCGGGCGGGCCGCTGTGGGTGCGCTGGCCAAACGACGCCGCTGAGGATACACGAAGCATATGCGCATCGTTCATCTGCTGCCATATTACGCACCAGCCTGGAGCTTCGGGGGGGTGGTTCGCGCAGTTCACGGATTGGTCACGGCGCTTGCCGGTAAAGGGCACATGATCACTGTGATCACCACCGATGCGGGTGATCGCGGCAGACGTTTACCGTCAGGGCCGGACACAGTTGACGGTGTGCCCGTTGTGCGTTGCCGCAATGCCTGGCCTGTGCTGCGTCGGCTTAATCTATCCTCGCCTGTCGGGCTGCGTGGCATATTGCATGAGGCGCTTGCCACAGCCGATGTGCTGCATGTGCATGAGTTCCGCACGGTTGAAAACCTGATGGCACTGCCGCTGGCCCGGCAGATGCACGTGCCGGTTGTGCTCAGCCCGCACGGGACGCTGCCTTATGCCGCCGGGCGGCGGACGATCAAACGCCTGTGGGACATGCTGCCAGGGCGCCGGGCGGCGCGGTATGTGGATCATGTCGTGGCGCTGACCGCTGATGAAGTTGCTGAAGCGCGGGCACTGTGGACGCGGCTGGGTATACCGCTGCCGGAAGCAGCGATCAGTGTGGTACCCAACGGTGTTGATCCGGCTCTGTTTGCTGCGCTGCCGCCGTGTGAGGTCTTCCGCTCTCGCTGGCAAATTCCTGCCGATAAGCCCCTGGTGCTGTTCCTGGGCCGTCTGCATGAGCGCAAAGGCGTTCATCATTTGTTGGATGCCCTGCCGCACATGCCGGGGATATGGCTGGCGGTGGTCGGGCCAGACGAAGGGCAGGGCGCAGCACTGCGCAGGCAGGCTGACCGGTTGGGCGTAGCTGATCGGGTGGTGTTCACCGGTCTGCTGACCGGTGATGATAAGCTGGCGGCGTTTTCTGCGGCGGATGTGCTGGCTCTGCCTGCCGTTGGTGAAGGGCTGCCGATGGTCGCACTGGAAGCAATGGCTGCTGGTCTGCCGGTCGCGCTGAGCGACGGCTGTCACCTGCAGGAAGCCGTTGATGCCGGGGCAG
>JALSTC010000126.1 GCA_026983935.1 Ardenticatenia bacterium | reverse complement strand
CATGGGGGCGCTGGCAATCAACTATACCAGCGCCGCCATCGATGGCACAGTCGTGCTGCTGATGATCATCGCCACTCTGGCTGAGGCCTCCGACATCATCCTGGCAAAAGTCACCGGTCAAACCGCCCCCCCCACGCTGATGGTTGCCGTGCGCGGACTGGGCACGGCTGCCTTCGCGGCCCTCCTGATCCCGATAAACGGTCAGTGGCAGTGGCCGTCGGTGCACGCCCTGCTTATGCTGTTCATCGGTGCGGCAATCAGCCCCTTCGCCGGATTCTTTGCCAGATATCAAGGGCTGCGCTTCGTCAACGCCTGGGTGATGGGCGTTCTCATCGCCATCCAGCCGCTGTTCACAACATTGTACAGCGCCATTTTTTTGGGAGAGCTTCCTGATATTCTGGCACTGCTCGGCGGCCTGCTGCTCACAGGCGGTGTCATCGTAATCATTGCCAGCACCGCCCGCTCAGCGCAGGAGCAGACTTAGCAGAAAGTCGCCGGTGGTCGTTCCTTCAAGCAGCTCAAAGCGTGTCGCCACAATGTAATACAGCCCATCTGCCGGTAGCGTATATATAAGCTCGGCATTACGGTTGCCACCGCTATCATCATCAGAGGCCACTAATATCTGGCTGGAATCCAGCAGCGCCAGGAATGGGTCAAGGTCGCCGTTGGTCGCCACCATTGTGATCTGGACAGTCGTCCCGGCCTGCCCATCGAACACGAAAAACGCTGCTGCTGCATCTGCCGTGATGCTGCCGCTGACCGTCTGCCCTGGCGCAAGCGGAAGCGCAGCGCCGGGTGCGCCGCCAGTTTGCTCATCCGAAGCTGACGGCTGGCTCACCGGCACGCCGGTCAGTGTCAACTCGAAACGCCCACGTGAAGTACCCTCTGCCCCTCCAAAGCGCGTGGCGATGATTGTGTACTCGCCGTCCGCCGTGAGCAGATAAGAGGCAATCAGTGCATTCAAATTACCACCGCTGTCGTCATCGCGGACAATTTCGTTCCCCTCGGCATCAGTAACAATGACCAACGGATCAAGCGTCGCGTCCAGGGCCTCCATGCGCACGGAAATACGATCCCCGGCATGACCGTTAAATGTGTATTCAAGCTGAGGTTGTGCGTCGGTGATCTCACCAGTCGCTACCGTGCCATAGGGCAAGACACTTCCGGGTCCGACTTCTTCCTCGTCCTCTACCAGAGGCTCACCCGTCGCGCCGGAGACAATCAGATTGAAAAAGCCCCTGGTCTCACCAAACGGACCACCCTGTCGGGTGACAATGAGTACGTACATGCCGTCTTCCTGCGCGGTATAACGCAGATCACCATCAAAGCTAACCGCCACTTCGTTCAAATCAGCATCCGCCAGCACCATCACCGTTTCTTCCACCAGCACACCACCCGCCTGGAGTATGAAGGTCAGGTCGTCTCCCCTTGAAGCATAAACAGCATACAGGGTCGCGATCGCATCATCCTCAAGGCGGCCTTGTACCTCAACATCCGAGGTCAACAAAGTGACAGGGAGACCCGTCGCTACACTGGTGTGGGCGGGGACATTTGTGGCATCCAGAGTCAGGATAAAATCTCCTGTTGTATGGCCTTCCTCTCCCAGATAGCGTGTCGCCAGAACAGCATAGTAACCATCAGCCGGGATCGTGAATTCCAGGCGAGCATTGCGGTTTTCAGTGCTGATATCGTCGTGTTCGGCAATGGTTTCAAGTGCAGAGTCCAGCAGCAGAACAACCGGATCGAGATCGCCCGTTGTGCGTTCCATAGTCACGACGATCTCATCACCAGCACGGGCTTGAAAGACATATGCCTGAAAGTAGTCACTGCCCGCGATGCTGCCGCCAACCGTATCGCTGTAGTGAAGTCGAGGCAGCCCGACGAAACTCTCCGGCAGTGCCGCGCCGCCCTCCGCAACCGCGGGGCTGGCTGCTTCCTCAGAGGTCGCACCCTGACCCAGACTCAAGGTATACGCACCTGTACTGGCACCGTTTTCCCGACCAAAGCGTGTGGCAATCAGGGTGTATGTGCCTTCCACTGGAAGCACAACCGCCAACTCCGCGTTGACGCCTTCGCCACTGTCATCATCCTGCCCCACGATCTCGCCGTTTGGCCCATAAAGATAGAGAAATGGGTCAAGGGCATTATCCAGTGCATCCATCTGGATTAACACCTGATCCCCGGCCTGGCCCTGAAACGTATACTGCTCAACGGGGCGATCATCGGTGATCACACCTTCGATATGCTGACCGTAATCCAATGGGACGGCCCGCGCATCACCGGACACGGAACCACTGCTGCCGGAAAGGGTCAGAGCATAAGTCCCCCCCGCGGAGAGGTCGCTCAATGCCAACACCGCGAAGTAGATACCCGGCGACTCAACCGCGGCTTGCACCTCATGTCCGGCAGGATCACGCGCAAGTTCATTAAAATTCGCATCATAGAGGAACAGCGATGCTGAAACATCACTATCTAATGCGCTCCGGATGCTGATCCGATCGCCTTCCTGCACCTGGAACCAGAACAGGTGAAAGCTGTCCTCAGCGGTGAGCACACCGCGCTCAATATCTCCAAAGTCAAGCGCTGCAAACACACCTCCGCGGCGAGTCTCCGGGCCAGCAGGCTGCACGTTGATCAGTGTCAGACGGTATTCCCCTGCGCTGCGTCCCGCCTCCGTGCCCTGACCGTAGCGCGTAGCCTCAATCACATACGTGCCATCGGTGGGCAGCACAACCTCCAGCCGCGCGTTGAAGCCATCTCCGCCATCGTCGTCCTCCGCCAGCAAATTCAGGTCGGCGTCGCCAAGTAACAGCAGGGGGTCAAGATTGCCGGACAGCGCATCCATCGTGATAACAATCGCATCTCCGGCTGACCCTACAAACGTATACTGCTGGAAAAAGTGCGTACTATCTATCAACCCGGTTACCGTCTGTCCGTACTGCAGGGGTATCCGTTCCTGGATGAGCGGTGCGGCGTGAACTGCCCCGACAAAAGCCACGGTAAACATGAGCAGCAGGCAAACAGACATCAAAAGACGGGGATACTTTTGCATCGAAGGCTCAGCTCCTCCGGGTATCATTGATCACCCGATCATTTTATGGCGTGGCCCGGTTCATGACAACTGCCAGTTGCAACTTCCCCACCATGCCGGGTAGCATTGGACAAATGACCGATCGCACCAGCACATTCAGGAGCAGGTGTACACCATGACCCGACGCGCACTGATGCTGTGTATAGCAGTGATGCTGACTGGTTACTTTGCTGCGACCAGCAGTGAACACGTCCAGGGTTCCGCGGGCAGCCAGACCGCCCTCCCGCCAGCGTGCGGTGATCTGGGCGAGATCGTCACGCAGCCGATCGTGGACCCGAGCCGCTTCTGTCCAGAGTATCTGGTGCAGGCACTGCCGCACAGCGACCTGGCCACCATCACCTCTATCGCCTTCGCGCCGCCATGCGAACAGCTTGGCGAGTCACGTGATTGGTGCGGCAGGCTGTTCTTTGTGCGTCCGGACGAAGGAACGATGATGTGGGTCGGTGCATTCGATCCGGAAACGCGCACTTATGCACTGGAGACCTTTGCCACAGGACTGGATATGCCCAACGGCCTGACATGGTATGAAGGGGCCTGGTACGTGTCAGGAGACAGTGCTATCTACCGGCTGACTGATGACAACGGAGACAACGCGGCAGACAATCTGGAAATCATCGCGGACGATCTCCCGCATGGGGTGGGGTACTGGACGGGCAGTATCGGGGTTGGGCCAGACGATCGCCTTTACGTCAGCAAGGGTGCCAGTTGTAATGCATGCGAAGAAAGCGATCCGCGCCGGGCATCCATCCTGAGCTACCGGCTCAATGGCAGCGACGAGCAGGTTTTTGCCCTCGGCCTGCGTAATACGTTCGACTTCGCATGGCATCCACGCACACATGAACTCTGGGCGGCGGAAAGCGGGCGAGAATATATGGGGGAAGACCTTCCGCTGGATGAACTGAATCGCATCACCGGAGCGGGGCAGCATTTTGGCTGGCCCTACTGCTATTCAACGGCGGATGGCTCCGTCGCAGATCGCTCCTTATTCGATTTTGACCCGGATATCTGCGAAGAGACGGTTTCGCCAGCATTAACTTTCCCGGCACACAGCAGCCCGGCAGGCCTGGTATTCTACGAAGGTGCTGCATTCCCGGAGTATGACGGCGACCTGTTGGTCGTGGCCAGCGGCCTCTCCAATCGACGCATTCCCAGCGGTCATGCGCTATACCGCGTCTGCTTTGACCGGAACGGCAACCTGGAAACATGCCTGGACGTCAATGGGCAACCCGTGCTGAACGAACAGGGCAGCCCCACCAGCCGGGAGCGGCTCGTCCCCGTTGACTCCTATTACGGCTACGGGTTGGATGTGCTGCAAATCCAGGGGCAAAGTTTTTACCCAGAACACCCGGTGGATGTTGCCATCAGCCCGGAAGGCTGGATCGTCGTTTCAGTCATGGAAGGGCGACTGATTCAACTCCGCCCGGCAACACGCTGAGCAAACCGACTGTGTTTTAGCACTCACGTGACGCTCCCCACGGCTAAAGCCGGGGGCTTTCGCGCCGATTTTTTGGTAAAAAGTTTGCTAGAA
>JALSTC010000125.1 GCA_026983935.1 Ardenticatenia bacterium | reverse complement strand
ACAGCTCGCATCGCTCAAAAGAACAGATATTATAATCAATTTCTCAATAGGGGGACTCCGCCGGATCGCAGATGCAGCAAAAAATTTACCTCCTGGCCAAGCGCAGGCCGACCGATTTTTTGGAACCCCCGAATGGCGGTCTATCCCCTTGAATCCCGATGGTTCGCAACCTGCATATCAATGGATCGACTTCTATAAATCACGGCTAACTACTAAATATCACTACCAATGGGGAACACCCATAAGCGTTAGAAACAGCCGCGAAGTTGAATTATACAGGCTACTATTTGCTAGCAAACACAAATTGGGTGTCCAATTATGGGAAGAGGCGCGCAGGAAAGCCCCACCCAACCGTGCTCTATTTTAGAACTGATTCAAGTAACAGCGGCAGTGGTCCGAGCCGCCAAACCTCTTGTTGTATCTCCATCGGCTTCGGAAATTCTTCCCGCCAGGGTGACCAATCCAAGTTACCTTTGAAAAAAATCGGGATACCAAACATATCCATTATGCTGAGCACATGCTCTACCCATTCTGCTCTGGGCTGATACACATGACGCCCATTTGTTGCCGCTCCCACAATAACCCACTCAAACGGTAAAGCTCCGTATTGCTCAATCCAATTTTCAAAGACCTTCCCCACGTCAAACCACAAAGGCTCGATGCTCATAAAACGTATATTTGCCCCAATCCGTGTCATGTGTTTGAGATAACTATGCAGCGCCCGGGCTGCCCCTCTTTCCGACATTAAATGCCCGGCAGGTAAGCTAACACCTACCCAGACGTTAGATGGGTAAGGATTGAATTGTGGCAGACGCACAGGGTATTTACTTAACGTTTGGAAAGTATGCCAATGGGCCTGTCGCATAACATCAAGCACTTGTCTGATCTGTTCTTCTGGAACCCAATGTCCGAAAAGATCGGCCATGCTACCGACGAAAATCTTTCCGGGGTTCTTCAGCTTGAGCGGTTCATTGAGCATATGCTCGCGCCAGTAATGATGTTCAAATCCTTTGGTATAAGCTTGCTGTGCCAAGCCTTCGGCTATCGTCTTTGCATAACATTGTGTAATACTGCCATCCGGCATCTTCCACGTGCAGTTGTGAAAACACCCCCCAGTTGGATTCCATGTCCAATCCGTCCACTCAATCCCGCGATTGTGGGAGCCTTTATATTGTTTATTCACTACCCACCTCCGAATTCCCTACGTAACAGCCAAAATCTTTATTCATATTAGAACATGTGGTCACATTTGGCAAATCGATCGGCGAGGTGGCAGGTTGACAGAAGCCGCGCCTCGATGATACATTGCTGCCCGCTGAAACCTGCACTCATCGTTCGCCGCGATCACAGGGACACGGGTAGAACCATGCACAGAGGCCACCTTTACCGGTATTTACTGGTCGGGCTGGTGTGGATCATCGGGCCGGGCGTCTGGCTCGCACAGGGGCAGCCGGGCGCTGCGGAAGCTCCCACGCTCCGCTGGACACGCACCAATCCCGGCGGGGGCGGCGCTTTTGCCACCGCCAGGGCCGGGCCGTCCGGCATTATCATCGCCGCCAGCGATCTGAGCGGAGCCTATCGCAGCCTGGATCGCGGGCAGACCTGGGACGTGATCGGGGCTTATCGCGGCCTGACCAGCACCCATGTAAGCGGAATCGGCTTCGATCCGCTTGATGCCGATATCCTGTACCTGGGGACGGATGACGGCCTCTTTCGCAGCCAGGACGCCGGCGCAACCGTCCGGCAGGTGCTGACCGGGGGATACATCACCGCCGTCGAGATCGCCGCCGGTGAGCCACGGGTGGGCTATGCGGCCTATCACCCCGCATGGGATTCCGCCGACGGTCAGGTCTATCGCAGCGACGACCGCGGCCTGACCTGGCGGCGGGTAAGCGCCGATCTGCCGCCCGGCCTGCGCATCCTCAAACTCATTGTCAACCCGCAAAATCCCGATATGTTGTATTTGCTGTCAGGCGAAGGGCGGTTCGCGGCAGGCCCACGTGCCGCCTTTCGCAGCGTGGACGGCGGCGTCCACTGGGTGCAGATCGGCGCGACGTCGGGCGACGTGATGGATATCGCTCTGTGGCACGCGAACCCCGCCATCATGTACCTGACGGCCTACAACGTCGAACCGGATTTGTACGGCCATCTCTACCGCAGCGAGGACGGCGGCGATAGCTGGACAGAGGTAGCCCGCCGGACGGGTATCCTCTGGCTGCATCCCGCACGCCCCGACCTGATCCGCCTGATTGACGTGCGCTACCAGTTCCCCTGGGATGAGCGCAACGGCGTCTGGGAATCAGCGGATGGCGGCCTCACCTGGCGGCAGGTGAGCGGCGTGGAAGGCTGGGACACCGGCTGGTCGCGGGCCTATTTCGCTTATGGCGAGAGCTTCAACGGCGACGCCCGGACGCTGGGCACGGACCTGTCCGATCCGGAAACGCTGCTGTGGGCCAACGGGCAGTGGGTCTTTGCCACTTTCGACGGCGGGCGGCACTTCCAGAATCTATTCACCGATGAAGTCGGCCCCGGGCGGTGGCGGTCGCGGGGGCTGGATAACGTTGTGATGTTCGATTTCGCCATCAGTGAAGCCAACCCGGACGATATCTACCTGGGCTACTTCGACATCGGCTGCTGGCGCAGCCGCGATGGGGGCGCAAGCTGGCAGAATTGCAACGATCCCGCTTACACCGGCGATTGGGAAGGCGAAGGCGGCAACACCACGACGCTTGCCGCCGATCCGACGCGCATCGGCATTGTCTGGACGGCACAGGCCGCTTCATGGGATGAACCGGGTACGTTGCTGCGCAGCGCGGACGCCGGGCAGACGTGGGAATACGCCGATCACGGGCTGCCGGACGCGCCGCTGCTGGGCCTTGCGGTAGACCGCACCAGCCCGACGGATAGGCGCACCCTGTTTCTGACGGCAGATGGCGATGTCTACGTCAGCCACGACGACGGCTATCACTGGCAGCCCGCCTTCGCCTGCGACGGCTGCCGGGTCACAGCAGTGGATCATTTCGACGGGAGCCTCGTCTATGCGGGCGGTGAAAGCGGCCTGTGGCGATCCCGTGCGGGTGGTATGCCGGGCACATGGGAAGCCATCGGGCCGCCGGAGATGACTGGAACGGTAAGCGGCGAGCCATGGGTATGGGGCTGGGAAGGTGTCTCCGCCATCACTCCGGACCCCCACCGCAGCGGACAGGTCTATGCCGCCGTGCGGGGCGCAGGCCGGGGACTGTACCACAGCCAGGATGGCGGGAATAGCTGGGAGAAACTGCTCAATGACCATTATATGCAGGACGTTGCCCTCTCTCCCCAATCGCCGGGCATGATTCTGGCGACTTCCTCCAGCGCCACCATGGCCGGGGGCTATGCGCCGGACTCGCAGGGGGTACTGCTTTCCACCGACGGCGGGCAAAGCTGGCGAGTGATCAATGAAGGTATGGCCTGGCCATTCGCGGGGCCGGCTGCATTCGATCCGGGCAACCCGGCGCACGTATTCGTCGGGTCGCCGGGGACGGGCTTTCAGCACCGCCTGCTGCTGCCATAAACGACCGGACACAGGCGCACGGCAGCCCGAAAGAAGCCGATCGGCCTTGCCCGGAAGCGCGGCGCAAGATACAATGCGGTTGCAATGATCTTCGGTGATGATATGAACCGGGAGGGACGATTGTGGGTCGCTGGCCAGATAAATACGTGATCGGCCTCACGGGAAACCTGGCAATGGGTAAAAGCCTCGTGCGGCGGATGCTGGAACACCTGGGCGCTTATACCATTGATGCCGGTGGGCTGGCATACCAGGCCATGGCTCCCGGCGCACCGGCTTACAAACCCGTGATTCAGACTTTTGGCATCTGGATTTTGGACAGCGAGAAACGCATTGACCGTGCCAAACTCGATGCCGTCTCGTTTTCACACCCTGACGCCCTGCGCCGCCGCCAGGCGCTGACACAGCCCATCCTGGGCCGCGCCATTGACACCCTGATCGGGCGGGCCAGGCACAAGATCGTGGTCGTCGAGGCGACCGATCTACTGGAAGGCGCATTCGCCGATGCAGTGGATGCCGTCTGGGTGGTGAACTGCTCGCCGGAGAATCAAATCGCCCGGCTGGTCAAACAGGGCATCTCCGAATGGGAAGCCCGCAAACGCATCGAATTACAAAATCCCCAGCAAACCAAGCTCGACCGCGCCGACCTCGTCATTGACAACAACGGCACACCGGAGCAGACCTGGGCGCTGGTGCAGAAGGCCTGGGCCGACCTGAACGAAAAACTCGGCCAGGCGCAGCCGGAAGAGGCCGAGGCCAAAACGATCGCCATCGAGCGCCCATCCACTCCCGCCGGGGAAGCTCCCCCGGCGCAGGCCATCACCGAGGTCACGATCACACGCGGCAAGCCCTCCAATGCGGAGGAAATCGCCGCCTTCATCACGAAGCTGACCGGCAAAGAGATGACCCGCATGGATGTGATGATGGCTTTCGGGCAGAAGAGCTACCTGCTGGCCCAGGCCAACGGGCGGGATGTCGGGCTGGTCGGCTTTCAGGTGGAAAACCTGATCACCCGCGTGGACGAATTCCTGGTCGTGCCGGAGGCCATGCTGCCCTCGGTCATCACCGGCCTG
>JALSTC010000124.1 GCA_026983935.1 Ardenticatenia bacterium | reverse complement strand
CGCAAGTCCTCCGGGTAATGGTGGCACTACCGGAAAGTCCGCGCCCTGATTAACAACGTTTCTGGAAAAGCTCACCTTTATGTCAACTGACTCATCCTTTCGCGACCCAACAACAGAGAACACTGCTGAGCGCGGGTATCTAGTCGGCGTTGTGATCAAGGGCAGCCGCCCGCTACTAAGCATTGACGATTCGCTGGATGAACTGGCACTGCTGGCGAAAACCGCGGGTGTGGAAGTTGTAGGACGTACATTCCAACAGCTTGAGAAACCCAATCCGGCAACATTCATCGGCTCAGGGAAAATAGCGGAAATTCAGGAAGAGATTGCCTCCCTGGACGTGGATGTAGTCATCTTCGACGATGAACTGTCACCCCGTCACCAGCGCGAACTGGAAAATGCGTTCGGCGAGGACATTAAGATACTGGATCGCTCTGCGCTGATACTGGATATCTTTGCGCGCCATGCCCAAACTCGTGAGGGCGCACTTCAGGTTGAACTGGCCCAGTACGAATATCGTCTGCCACGCCTGACGAGACAGTGGACACACCTGGCCCGCCAGGCAGGAGGAGGCACTGCCAGAGGTGGCGCTGGCGGCGTAGGATTGAGGGGGCCGGGTGAAACACAGCTTGAGGTCGACCGACGGGAAATCGGCCGACGTATTGCCAGGCTAAAGAAAGAACTAGAGGCTGTACGTGCCCATCGCAGTCGTTACCGCCAGCGGCGAGAGCAGGTTGGCCTGCCCGTTGTTTCGCTTGTTGGCTATACAAATGCAGGCAAATCTACTCTGCTAAATAGACTCACTGGAACCGAGATATATGTGGCCGATCAATTGTTTGCCACACTTGATCCAACGACACGACGATTGACGTTGCCCGGCGGCAAAGCCGTATTGTGTACCGACACTGTGGGGTTTATTCAAAAGCTGCCGACGACATTAATTGCAGCATTCCGGGCAACGCTGGAAGAAGTTGCCGAGGCCACGATACTGCTGCATGTTGCGGACGTCAGCCATCCCAATGTGCACCAGCAAATCGAGGCCGTAGAAGACACACTTGCCGCACTGGATTTGCCTCGTGTGCCGCACATTCTGGCGCTGAACAAGGTTGACCTCTTGGAAGAAGACCTGACGCATCTTGCAGCAGAATTCCAAAGTCCCCAGTATCAAGCCATTGTGCCTATTTCCGCGAAAACCGGCTACGGACTGGATGTGCTCGTCCAGGAGATCGAAGAGATCCTCACATCCGCAATGCAGACGATTCATGTACTTATTCCTTATCAGCGAGGCGACCTGGTTGCCAGAATTCACGAAAAGGGCCTGATCCTGTCAGAGGAGCATACGCAGGACGGCGTGGTGCTAAAGGCTCAGGTGCCGCATGAACTCGCTGCACAGATCATTGCTGTCCAAAGTGTAGTAGAATACACGGGATAGAACAGCCAGCCAGCAAAGTGGAGAAAACAGTGGACAGATTGAACCGTTCGCGAATACTGGGCAGCCTGATCGAATTTTTTGCTACTCGCCTGGCCCGATACCGGGGAATCCCGATTCTGTTGGGTGTTGTTCTGACTGTTGTAAGCTTTATCATCCACATTATCGCTGTTCTAACTGGCTACACTGGCTGGTACGTTGCAGCATTCACGGTACTGCACCTCGCCATTTTCTCTGGCCTGCTCGGAATCTTACTCGCCGAACCGCTGGGTCGCGGTTAAACCAATCGTTCCACATCTATGATATTTGGGCTGGTCAATCGCTTTATGTGAGGAATTCTCTTGTGAGTTGGCAGCAGCAGCAAGCCGCTATTATGACCGATCAATTGTCGGGTGCTGTTGATATTACAAGAGCAACAGCACAGATGCTGATGTCTTTTGCTAAAGAAGAAACGACTAACTCACTAACAGACATGTCGGCCAGACTACGCCAGATTGCCCGCGAGGTCTTGACTGCGCAGAGCGGGATGGCTTCGCCTGTTTCGCTTTTCAACCGGGTTTTCTTTGCCGTCGGGGCAGAGGCGGATGTTGATGCAGCGCGGCTGTTGCTCGAAGACACTGCGCAGCGTTTTCTGCAGGAGCAAACGACTGCGCGCGACTCGCTTTGCCGCAAAGCCACCGCACTTATCCCGGATCGGGTTTCTATTCTCACTCACTCTGCCAGTTCAACTGTTCTGCAAACACTCCTGCATGCAAGCGAGGCCGGTCGACACCCCACCATTACCTGCCTTGAAGCCCGCCCTCTGTATGAAGGTCGGCAGTTAGCGGCTAGACTGGCCGAAAACAACATTGATGCAACTCTGATCATTGACAGCGCCGCCTATGCCATTTTGCAGAATGTTGAAATTGTTTTATTAGGAGCAGACAGCCTGACGAAAGATGGCGTTATCTCAAAAGTTGGGTCGGGCGGGCTGGCCGTCTGCGCTCAAAGCCTCGGAATCCCTTGTTATTTTCTGGCAGACACTTCAAAAGTGTGGCCAGATGCACTGGGCAGCCAGCCCGTTCATGAGCGTGCGCCAGCAAGCGTGTGGCCAGATGCGCCGGAGAACGTTAAGGTGCGCAACCTGTTTTATGATCTGACTCCCTGGACGGCTGTCTCCGGTATTATGACTGAGCAGGGCCTCTTGACAGCAGGTGAAATCCGGGCACAATGTCGGGATCAGCCTGCACATCCCTGGCTTCAGACTATAGTAGCAGAAGTGCGAA
The DNA here is from genome assembly GCA_026983935.1 of Ardenticatenia bacterium. Lineage (GTDB taxonomy): Bacteria > Chloroflexota > Anaerolineae > Aggregatilineales > Ch27 > JALSTC01. The sequence goes on along the minus strand of JALSTC010000124.1, from coordinate 1,989 downwards.
GCTCCGTTTTCTAAACAGGTCAACGGTATTTCCATGACAATCACATATCGCTCGTTAGAGACCATCGAAGAGATCGAAGAAACAGCCTCCATTTACGGCACAATCTGGTCGGCAGATGAACGGGAAATAATCCCTCCACATCTCCTAATTGCCATACAGCATGCAGGAGGTCTCTTACTTGGTGCATTTGATAACGGCCAGATGATTGGTGCCACCGTCAGTTTTGTCGGGCTCCGCGGCAAAACTCTCTTACATTGGTCTCATATTACGGGTGTTGTACCCGGTTACCAGGGCAGGGGGGTCGGCTCTGGCTTGAAATGGCTTCAGCGACAGATGGTACTTGAGCAGGGACTTGACTGCGTGGCATGGACATTTGATCCATTACAGCGCGGCAATGCCAGATTCAACATCCGGCGTTTGGGTTGTATTTGTAATCAGTACCATGTAAACATCTATGGACAGCTTGATGATGAACTCAATGCCGGTCTGCCTACCGATCGGTTTGAGGTGCGCTGGTGGCTCAAAAGTGACCGTGTCCAGAGGCGCACGTACACCCTGCCGCCAGAACCCGACACACATAACGTTCACTGCACACTGCGTAAGCTCCCAGATGGTAGGCCGGGCAAGATAACATGGCCAGGCGAACGTGAGCCGACACTAGTGGAAATCCCGGACGACATCAATCGCCTCCGGAGCGAACGTCTCGATGTGGCTATGTCGTGGAGAGAGCACACGCGGCAGGTTTTCACACGGCTATTTGCTGAGGGATATACTGTGGTTGACTTTGTGTCTCAGAACACCGACGAGAGTCAACCAGATTATGGGTATCTATTAAAATATGGCGAGACGAACTGGTGAGCCAGAGAGCGGAACGTGTCTGGTATCTATATGTGGTGCAATGCAGTGACGGCACACTGTATACGGGCATTACCGTGGACGTTCAACGTCGTGTTGATCAGCACAACAAGGGGCGCGGAGCAGCTTATACTCGCAGCCGTCGTCCGGTCACGCTGTTGGCTGTCTGGGCGTTCCGAGGGCAGCGTGCAGCGATTCAGGCAGAGCGCGCATTCAAACACTTAAACCGGCAACACAAACTCAGTATTATAGAAAGTGCACAGTCTTTCCATGGCACGGAGCAGGTTTCTATAGACAAGTTTCACTGAATCGAGTCAAGTGGTTGGCAATCCGTAAACAGGCGATTATACTCGCATTATAGAACGTTGCTTTTCCACACACATCTGGTCTCAGACAATGAAAGGACAGTGCTATTGGAACAACACCGCAATGTTCAGCTAATTTCCACGCTAACGTTCAATTAATTTTTGAGGAGGGGTACACATGTTGAACAAACGGAACTTCGCCTTTCTTGTCGCTATTCTGGTAGTGGCCCTCACTGTTCCAGCCATGCTGGTGTTTGCCCAGGGCGGTGAGAGTGAACTGCCCGATTTGGGGGGGCGGGAGATTGTCGTCGCTGTTGAAAACGCCTACCCACCGTTCAATTACATTGACGAAGAAAGCGGGGAACCTGTCGGCTGGGACTACGATGCCTGGCAGGAAATCTGCGCTCGTCTGAACTGCGTGCCCGTTATGGAAGAGTGGGCCTGGGATGGACTATTTGAGGCAGCAGCGGCCGGTGAGTTTGATGTTGCGGCAGATGGCATCACCATCACCGACGCTCGCAAGCAGGTCGTGGCCTTCTCCGATCCCTACATCGAATATGGCCAGACGCTGCTGGCGCGGGCGGACGAAGATCGCTTCGCAGACGCCCAAGAGTTTGCCGCGAACGAAGACCTGCGGGTTGCCGTCCAGCAGGGCACGACCAACGAGGAAGCCGCCATCGGCCTGGTCGGTGAAGACCGCGTTGACAGCTATGAAGACTTTGGCGTGGCTGTTCAGGCGCTACTCAGCGGTGACGCCGATGCTGTTGTGATTGACAACGTCGCTGGTGTCGGTTTCATCCAGAACAACCCCGGTGAGCTTAAGTTCGTC
>JALSTC010000123.1 GCA_026983935.1 Ardenticatenia bacterium | reverse complement strand
CTGACCGGCACTGCTCCCGATAACGCAGCAGAGCAGATCGCATCTGCCGCCGGGGAAATCGCCCATCTGCTGCCCCGCTGGCGGGAACAGGTCGAGGCCACCGTCCAGACACTGGACAATGTGCACTTCCACAGCTTTCTGGGCCGAGGGGTTTCGCTGGCCTCGGCGATGACCGGAGCACTGATCGTCAAAGAGTCGGCCAAAGTGCCGACCGAAGGGATGAGCTGTGCCCAGTTCCGGCATGGCCCTATTGAGGTCGTTGACGACCGGATGGCGGCTTTCGTTTTTGCCGGGCCAGCCCGCACGCGGAAAGTCAATCTGAGGCTGGCAGACGAAATAGCGGCGCTGGGCGGGCACGTCGCTGTCATTGGCGACATGCAGCAGCCCCCCTCCAATATGGCCCGTATTGATATGCCACCAGAGGCGAGTATGTGGGTACTGCCGATTCTGGAAATCGTCCCGGTGCAGTTGCTGGCTGCTCAACTGGCAGCCCGGCGAGGCCTCGAAGTGGGCGCGTTCCGCTATATCGAAAAAGTCACGGCAAAAGAGTGATAGTGAAAGGAGGGAATTCGGAGGAAACAGCCTAATGTCTTGACCCCAAACAGATCGTTTCTCAGACAAAGAGAGGATGATAGCACATGAAAGGCAAAGCTCTTCACGTTGTGCTGGCCGCGATGCTGATTATAGCGGTGCTGCCGCTTTCGTCAGCAGGCATTGCCACGGCTCAGGATGAAATCACGATTAACGTGCTCACTATGGATCAGGCGGGCATGACCCCCGAGGAATTCGATGAGATCGCGGCCCGCTTTGAGGAAGCCAACCCCGGCGTCAATATCGAGGTCACCTATGTCCTCTACGACGGGCTTCATGACCTGATCGTGACGTCAGTGTCCAGCGATCCCCCCGCCTTTGACCTCATCCTCGTGGATGACATCTGGTTCTCCGAATTCGCAGATGCGGGCTGGATCATGGATGTTTCCGACCGGATCACCGACGAAATGCGGGAAGGCATCTTCGACGCGGCCTGGGGTGTTTCGCAGGTCGGCGGCGTGGACTACGGTCTGCCCTGGCTGCTGGATCAGAAATACTTCTTCTACAACACGCGGATGCTGGAGGAAGCCGGTTTTGATGCTCCTCCCAGCACATGGGAAGAACTGGAAGAGCAGGCCCGTGTGATGATGGATATGGGCCTGGTTGAATATCCCATGATCTGGTCGTGGGCACAGATCGAGGCGGTCGTGCCGGATTTCGTGACGCTGGTCTACGGCAATGGCGGTGAGTTCTTCGATGAGAACAACGAACCGGTCTTTAACAGTGAAGCAGGCGTTGGCGCTTTGCAGTGGATGGTGGACATGATCAACGAGGGCATTGTGAATCCGTCCTCGATCACCTCTGCCGAGGAAGACGTCCGCAATGTCTTCTCACAGGGCAACGCCGCATTTGCCACCAACTGGCTGTATATGTACGACCTGGCGAATGACCCGGAGGAATCGCAGGTTGCCGGTGAAGTCGGGATTACCATCATTCCCGTTTTCGAAGCGGTCAAGGATGAGCGCGAAAGTGCCACCTGCAATGGCTCGATGGGATTCGCCATTACAGCCGGTTCGGAGCACCCGGATGAGGCATGGGACTTCCTTGAGTACCTGACGAGTGAGCCGATCCAGATCGAATTCTCCGCGCACCAACTGCCGATCTGGGAAACGGCGTTCGAGACCGAAGAATTGATCGCGCTGAATCCGGTCACCGTGCCGGTTTTTGCGGAGCAGTTCCAGTGGGCAGAAGTACGGCCCAAGGTGCCGTACTACAACGAAGCCTCCCGCCTGATTCAGATCGCCATCCAGGAGGCGCTGACCGGGCGTGCAACACCGCAGGAAGCGCTTGACAATGCGGTCGAACAGATTCGAGAAGTGGCTGCGGAGTACGAATAGCCGCTGATGCTGTTGGGTGGGGTGACTCCTCTCAGAGGGGTCACCCCTGTCGCTATCCCGCCTTTTCGATCAAAGCAGCAGGACATAAGGCAATGGACAAAGCGGGCAGGCTAACTGCTTCTCCCTGGCAAAGGAAACTCCGCCGGATGTTTGACTTCGAGATGAATCAAACATCCCTGGCGCTGGCGCTGATCATCCCCAGTCTGGTGCTGACTCTGGGGCTGGTGCTGTGGCCGATTGTCAGCACCCTGATCATGAGTTTTCACAACATCAATCTGGCACGCCCGGAAAGACAGGAATTCATCGGCCTGGCAAATTACATCAACCACCTGAGTGACAATTTCTTCTGGGAAACTATCGGGCGCACAGCTTATTTTACTTTTGTCTCCGTAGGCGCAGAAGTTGTTTTGGGCATTGCTATTGCGCTGCTCCTGAACCAACAGCTACGCGGCTGGCGGTTCTTGCGGCTGTCAATCATCATTCCCTGGGCAGTGCCGACCATCGTCAGTGCAGCGATCTGGCGCTGGATCTATAACGCGGACTATGGCGCACTCAACGGTCTGTTGTATCAGTTCGGCCTGATTGACAACTATATTCCCTGGCTGGCCGATCCCCAGAGGGCGATGAATATGGTGATCATTGCCGATGTCTGGCACAGCACGCCGTTCGTCGTGCTGATCGTTTCTGCGGCAATGGCTTCGCTGCCAGTGGAGCTGTACGACGCTGCAGCGATTGACGGCGCTAACGCCTGGCAGCGGTTCGTGCGCATCACGATCCCGCTGCTGCGTCCCGCGATCATGGTCGTGCTGGTCATTCGTACGGTGGAGGCCTTCCGCGTTTTTGACATTATCTATACGATCACGCGCGGCGGCCCGGTGAACGGCACCATGGTCATTTCCTACCTGACGTACGAAGAGACCTTCCGCTATCTCAAGCTGGGCAGCGGCGCGGCGCTCTCTTTCATCGTCTCGGCCTTCATTCTGGTTCTGGCCCTCATATATATTCGTATCCTGTACACCGAAGATGTGGCTTAGGCAGGAAACCATGGACATCAAATATATTATCGGGCGAGCACTGCTCTATTTCTGTATGTTTATTGTGCTGGCTGCCATCTTTGCCCCACTGGCCTGGCTGGTGATCTCCAGTATTTCCCCACGCGCAGAGCTTCTCAGCGTGCCGCCGCATTGGTGGCCGGAAAACGCCACGCTGCAAAACTATGTTGATGTCATCGCGCCGCAGGAGGGCACTTCACGAGCGGCCAGAGACTTCCGCTTTGCGCTGGGGAACAGCGTCGTGGTGGCCGGGTCCGTGACGGTGATCAGCCTGGTGGTGGGGACACTGGCCGCTTATGCCTACGCCCGGCTGGAATTCCCATTCCGGCGCAGTGGATTGATCGCCTATATGGGGCTGCGAATGCTGCCCGCCATCTCCGTTGCCCTGCCGCTCTACGTGATTCTGCGTGATAACCGATTGCTGAATACGCGGATGGGGCTGATTCTGGTCTATCTGAGCTTCGTGCTGCCCTTCGTGATCTACGTCATGACCAATTTCTTTCATACCATCCCTCCGGAGCTTGAGGCAGCGGCGAGGGTGGACGGCTGCACGCGAATCAGCGCCCTGTGGCGGGTTATCCTGCCTATCGCCCGCCCCGGGCTGGTCGCCACAGGTGTTTTCGCCTTCTTGCTGGCCTGGGATGAGTTCTTCTTCGCTTTGCTGTATACCAGCACCCCTGCGGCCAAGACCGTGCCGGTAGCCATTGCCGAATTCACCGGGCGTCATGCCATTGACTTTTCCGCCCAGGCAACCGGCGGCGTGCTGGCAGCAATCCCGCCTGTTGTACTGGCGCTGATATTCCAGCGGTACATTGTGCGTGGTCTGGCGGCGGGTTCTGTTAAAGGATGAGGCGACTTGACGGAGAAATGCCCTGCATGTGCAGTGGGGGTAGATATTGGCGGCACAAACATTGTGGCCGCCATCGTATCCAGCAGCGGCAAGGTCATCATCCGGGCGAGCATTCCCACCGAACCGAAGCGGGGTCCCGAGGACGGATTCCGCCGACTCGGGGACCTGATCGAACGAGTCTGCCGGGATGGAGATGTGGACAAACGCGCACTGGCCGGCATCGGTGTGGGTTGTACCGGCCCTATTGATTCGGTGCGCGGACGTGTGCAGAACCCCTATACGCTGCCGACCTGGGATGATGCCCCTCTAATCGATTATCTCACCGACCGATTCGCACTGCCCGGCATACTGCTGAACGACGCGCATGTGGCAACACTCGGGGAATACTGGGTCGGTGCCGGGCAGCATGTGCGCCATATGATTTACATCACTGTTGGCACTGGCATCGGCGGCGGCCTGATGATTAACGGCCATCTGCATCGCGGCGTGGGGCTGCTCTCCGGTGAGGTCGGGCATCAGGTCATTGACCTGAACGGCCCGCAATGCTACTGCGGGGCACGGGGATGCCTGGAAATGCTGGCTGCCGCCCCGGCGATCACACGGGCGGCGGTGGCGCAGGCGGCCCCGGACGGTCTGATCATGAAGCTGGCGCACGGCAACCGCGAGCAGATCAACCCCAGAGTGGTTTATGATGCCGCGAAGCAAGGAGATACAACAGCTCTGGAGATTCTCCGGCAGACAGGGTTCTATCTGGGGGTCGGAGTCGGAAATTTACTCAACATCATCGCGCCGGAAGCGGTGATCCTGGGCGGCGGTGTGATGCAGGGCTGGGACCTGATAGCCCCGACAATCATAGAAGTC
>JALSTC010000122.1 GCA_026983935.1 Ardenticatenia bacterium | reverse complement strand
GCTTCATAGGCGGCGATGGCATTGGCTGCGTGTTGAAAGCCCCATGCCTGCGGGGGAATGTCCGGATAGGCCGCCGCGAACAGTGCCACGTAGCCCGGCACACCGCGCAGCCGATCCATCAGCGCAGCCCAGATTCCGGCGTAGTCCTCGTCATCAAAAAGAGCCAGTTCATTGTCCTGCCCGAAGATGTCCACGTCGCCGGGCATCCCGCGCATTTCGGCGGGAGATGTCACCGGGAACATGGCCTGTGCAGCCAGGGCATTTGTCAGGCCGGGCGGTAGCTGCCCGCCCGCCGGGGTGATGAAGTCCCCGGCCTGCGTCTGAATGACGCGCCCATCCCAGAACATGACGGCCCATTCCGGCCCGCCCCGGTCGAAGATGTCCGGCGCATTGCGGGGAATGAACGGCCTGCCGGGCGCGTGCTGCCGCTCTGGGCCGAGGCCGCTGTTGCCCGTGCCCAGCGAGAGCGAAAGGGCATCACCCGTTGCCAGCAGGGGATGGTGGCAGGTAGCACAGGCTGTATCCCGATTGCCGCTCAGAATCCGGTCAAAGAACAGGGCCTCACCCAGAGCGACCAGTGCCGGGTCAGTGGGCGGCGGGGGAGCCAGCGGCATGAGGCCCATCTCCTCCAGCCGGGCACGCAGTTGGGCGTCCAGCGCGGCTGGCCCCTGTGCCGCGACGTGCCCGCCTGCGAGCAGCAGCAGGCCGATTGATATGATGCGCCACATGATCTGTTTGCCTGCGGTTCTCATCCTTTTTCTCTCCGTGACGTGTGCCCCGCTTTCATGGCAGCGGCAGCGCCACATACGGCGCGGGCAGGATCGCTCTGCGCTCTGTACCGGGATAGATCGCGGTGACGTGCTTCCAGAACGGGGCCTCAATCAGCGCCGCTGCCTGTGCCTCGCCTTCCACGCTCAGGTCCCAGGTATGAACCGGCGCGCTGAGGTCAATCTGCGTCTGTGGATGGCGGATGAGATACGGATGGCGATGATATCCCTCCGTGCACGCTGGCCCGCCGGATGATGCCCGGCACCGGATAAGGGGATTATACCGCTGTGGCGGTCGTCCGGTGAGGCATATAGGTCGCCAGATAGTCCTGATCATACGTCTTCAGGAACCATTCCGCTTTTTCCACCAGATCGCGGTTGCCGATGAAAAGCGGGACGCGCTGATGCAGGTCGGTCGGCTGCAGCGCCAGGATATCCCCCACGCCGTCGGAGGCGTACCCGCCCGCCTGTGCCGCGATGAAGGCCAGCGGCTGCGCCTCATAGGTCAGGCGGAGCTTGCCTTCGGGCCGCTTCATATCGCCTGGATAGAGGAAAATGCCGCCGCGCAGCAGGTTGCGATGAAAATCCGCCACCAGGCTGCCGATGTAGCGCCCGGCCAGCGGCTCACGGCCTTCGTCATCAAGCCCCTGCAGCCATTTCACATAGCGGCGCACGCCGGGCGTCCAGTACTTCTCATAGCCCTGATTGACGCTGTAATACCGGCCCGGTGATGGGATGCGAATATCGGGGTGGCTGAGCAGAAACTCGCCCACGCTGGGATCGAGGGTGAAGCCGTGCACACCCTGACCCGTGCTGTAGACCAGCATTGTGCTGGAGCCGTAGATCACATAGGCTGCTGCGACAAGCCGGTCGCCGGACTGCAGGACATCCTCAAGTGTGCCGCGTTCACCCGGCGAGACTTTGCGGTGGATGGCGAAGATCGTGCCGATGGAGACGTTCACGTCAATATTGGATGATCCGTCAAGCGGATCGTAGATCAGCACATAATGCCCGGAGGAAGAATGATGCTCCGGGATGTGCAGCAGGTCGTCGTGCTCCTCAGAGGCCATGACGCACACCCGGCCCGTATGGTCGTTCATGCGGAAGATCACGCTGTCGGCATAAACATCGAGCTTCTGCTGGACTTCGCCGTGCACATTGGCGCTGTCTGTTGCGCCCAGCACGTTGGCGATTCCGGCCCGCGTGGTCTCTTTCGAGATCAGCTTGGCAGCCAGCGCGATGTCATAGAGCAGGCCGGTCAGCGCGCCGGTGGCTTCCGGGTGGCGGTGCTGCTGTTCCAGAATGTGACGCTCGATCGTCATCAACTGCGGAATGGAGGGAACCATGAAAGCCTCTACCTCTGCTAAGTAATGGATAAAATATACGAAATGTATTGGGTATTTTACCGTATTTCCTGCGGCGGGTATATGGGTCTTTTTTCTCAGTTTCTGGCTCAGGGGATGTCACGTGAACCAGAGGATATAGTAGTAGCCCAGCACGACGGCGATCAGCACAGTGTCAAGCCGATCCATCATCCCGCCGTGCCCCGGAATCAACTGGCTGGTATCCTTGACGCCGGCCTGACGCTTGAAAGCGGAGACGGCCAGGTCGCCCAGCGGGGAGATCAGCGCCACCAGCAGCCCGATTACCGCGCCGTGCAGCGGCTGTATCCGGGCGGCGGGCGGCCACAGCAGCACCACGCCCGCCCCGAACAGCACCGCCGCCCCCACGCCGCCCAGGTAGCCTTCCCAGCTTTTCCGGGGGCTGATCCTGGGGGCCATCCGGTGCTGCCCGAACCGCGTGCCGATGAAATAAGCGCCGGTGTCTGCCGCAAAATCGCACAGCAGGACGGTCATCGTCCACCATTCACCGGCGGGCAGTTCCCGCAGCAGCAGCAGATGTGCGCCCAACCAGCCGAGGTACAGCCCGATGCCCAGCGTCAGCGCGAAGCTGTTGAACGGCGCGGCGTCACCCTGCCGGTAATTCCACAGCATGATGGCCATCGTCAGGAAGATGCTCAGCGCCAGACCCGGCTGCAGCACATCTGGTCGGATCGTCGAGAGCAGAATCACGCCAAGCGTGAACCAGGCGGCAGCCAGCGAGGGCGTATACCGCTGGCGCTGTGCCAGACGGTACAGCTCCCACGCGCCGATGCCCAGCGCCAGCACAACGCCGATGCGGTACAGCGGATCGCTGGTGAGCACGATCACCACCAGGATCGGGAACAGGACAAGTGCAGTGTAGATTCGTGTCCGGAGCATTTATCCGCTGGTCTGGGGCTCCAGCTTGCCAAAGCGCCGCTCACGCTGAATGTAGTGTACCAGCGCCTTGCGGAATTCTTCCCGGTCAAAGTCCGGCCAGAGGGTGGGGGTGTAGTAGTGTTCGGAGTAAGCACCCTGCCAGATCAAAAAGTTGCTGATGCGCAGTTCGCCGCTGGTGCGGATGATCAGGTCGGGGTCAGGCAGACCGGCGGTATACAGGTAGCTGCTGACCAGTGCCTCGTCAATATCCTCCGGTGGGATGCCATCTTCCACGATGTGGCGGATGGCACGCACGATCTCATCGCGCCCGCCGTAGTTGAAGGCCACGTTGAGGATCAGGCGGTCGTTGTCTTTGGTCATCTCGATGGCCTGCCGGACTTTACGCTGCAAATTGCCGGGCAGCCGATCCAGCTCGCCCAGGTGACGAAGCTGTACGCCTTCCTGATGCAGTTCGTCAAGCTCCCGGTCAATGACATTCTCCAGGATGTGCATCAGGGCGCGGATTTCCCACTGTGGGCGGCCCCAGTTTTCAGTGGAAAAAGCGTAGATCGTCAGCACTTTGACGCCGAACTCGACGCAGGCGCGGATGATCCGCCGCAGATTCTCGGTGCCGGCTTCGTGTCCGGCACGGCGGGGAAGCCCTCTGGCCCTGGCCCAGCGGCCATTGCCGTCCATGATGATTGCCACGTGACGCGGCACTTTATCCGGTGGTAGTTCCTCCGGGATGGCGTTCTGGTGGTTTTCCACGCGAGCCTAAACCTCCATGATTTCGTCTTCTTTGCGTTTACCGATTTCTTCCACATTCTCGCTGTACTTGTCGGTCAGTTCCTGTACCTTGTCTATGGCACGATCTCGCTCATTTTCGGAGATCATCTTTTCGCGCTCAAGCTCGCGCAGGTCATCAATGGCGGAGCGGCGCACATTGCGGATGGCGACTTTGGCCTCTTCCACGCGCTTATGCACCAGCCGCACCAGTTCCCGACGGCGTTCTTCTGTCAGCGGCGGCAGGTTCAGCCGGATGTTAGCGCCGTCGTTGTTGGGTGTCAGTCCCAGGTCAGAAGCCTGGATGGCCTTCTCGATCAGTTTAAGTGTTGACGGATCATAAGGGCGGATCGCGATCTGCTGTGGTTCGGGAATGGTGATTGAGGCCAGTTGGTACAGCGGCGTGGGCACATCATAGTAATCCACCGGCAGTTTCTCCACCAGGGCCGTGCTGGCGCGTCCGGTGCGCAGCCCCGCCAGGTCTTCTTCCAGTACAGAAACCGCCGCCTTCATACGATGCTCAGCGTCCGAAAGCACGTCCTTGATCACGGTTCTCTCCTCGCTCGGTGTCCGACGGCCCTGCACCGGCAGGTTGCCGTCCCTGCGGTCACGATCGAATTTGATTGTCGCTTATCCCCGTTCGCTTGTCAACAGCGTCTTAAAGCTGGCATAACGTGCTGTGCGCCCGCCGGGATTGCTCATGCCCTGCTCATGATCCTGTCGTATACTATACACAGACTGAATGGGAAACGCTCACCGGCCGCTTTCATGAGTATTCGTATTCGCCTGACGATTGCCTATTCTGCCCTGCTGGTGGTGATTCTGCTGATCTTCGGTGGCATTGTCGCCAGTGTGCTGCACTGGGTGCTGCTCGATTCCATCGATCGCACGCTTGACCGCACGGTGGACGAGGTGATCGAGAACATCGAGGGGCCGCGTGTGGATTTGACCTTCCCGGAGATGCGCCCGGCGCTGAATTTTGTGCTGCCGGACCTGGACATCTTTCGAGCCTCAAATGTGTTCGTGCAGGTCTGGAACACCAACAACCAGCTCAGCAGCAGCTCCACCAATCTCGGCAACTACCGCGAACCGCTGGATGCCGCCGCGCTGACGGCCACGCAGGCCACCCGCCGCGATGTGGTCATCAACGGCACGCCGCTGCGTGTGCTGACGCGCCCCGTCATCATCGCCGGGCGTATTCTGGGGCGCATCCAGGCGGCGGTCACGCTGACGACAGTTGAAGAAGCGCAGAGCCGTGTGGTGCTGGTTATGCTGGCGGCAGGCATCGTCGCCCTGATCACCTCGCTGTTTCTGGGGGAAGCGCTGCTGGCACGTGCCCTGCGTCCGATTGAGGTAATCGCGGAAACGGCTTCTCAGATCGCCACCGGCGATGATCTGAGCCGCCGCATCCCCTATGACGGCCCGCCGGATGAGCTGGGGCAGCTCACCCAGACGTTCAACGACACGCTGGAGCGGCTGGAGCAGCTCTTTCAGGCCCAGCGGCGTTTTGTGGCCGATGTATCACATGAACTGCGCACGCCGCTGACGGTCATCCAGGCCGGGGTTGATCTGATCCGGCGCTATGGCCTGGATGAAGATTCGCTGGCTGCCATTGACAGCGAAAGCAAGCGCATGGTCCGGCTGGTCGGTGATCTGCTGCTGCTGGCGCGGGCGGATGCTGGAGAACTGCCGCTGCTCAAACAGGAGCTTGAACTGGACACCCTGCTGCTGGAAGTCTTTGAGCGGGCGCGGGTCTTGAGCAAGGACGGCCCGACCGTCAAGCTGGGCCGCTTTGAGCCGGTGCGGATCGAAGGCGACCCCGATCGCCTCAAGCAGTTGCTGCTTAACCTGATCAGTAATGCCCTCAAGTACACCCCCCCGGAAGGCCAGATCACGCTGGCCCTCTGGCCGGAAGGCAGCGAGGCGGTCATCACCGTCTCCGATACCGGCGGCGGCATCCCGGAAGAAGACCTGCCGCACATCTTTGATCGCTTCTACCGCGTAGACGAAGCCCGCGACCGCAAGCAGGGCGGGGCAGGCCTGGGCCTGGCCATTGCCCGCTGGATCGCCGAGGCGCACGGCGGGCAGATCTCCGCGGAAAGCCAGCGCGGAGTCGGGACGACGTTCATCATCCGGCTGCCGCTGGCCATGTCCATGCGGGACACGCTGCCTGCCGTGTCGCTGCGCAGGGTGCGCCAGAACAACGGCGGGCAGAAAACCCCCGTTTCTTAGACGAATCTAACAAAGATTTCACGCAGAATTTATCCCGCAGTCGTAGATTGAGGATGTGTGCTTGAGGGCCTGAATCCGATCGCGTATACAGCGTATCGTATACAGGAGGGAAGAAGGATGTTGCGCAAACGCTGGTTCCAGGCCGGGGTCACGCTTACCCTGCTGGCCCTGCTGATTGTGGGGCTGAGCATCCCCGGCACAGGTTATGCACAGGAAAACGAACGACCGCTGCTCGGTGTCCGCATCCAGAACACCGATGACGGCGCGCTGGTGGTGGAGGTGCTGCCCGATTCGCCTGCCGATGAGGCCGGGCTGCGTCCGGACGACCTGATCACCGCGGTGGATGATGAGCCTGTGACTGCGGACAATCCGCTGGCCGCGTTGATTCTGGCGCATGTGCCCGGCGACACCGTGACGCTGACCGTTGAACGCGGCGGCGAGACGCTGGAACTGGAAGCAACGCTGGGCACGGCTCCTGCCGCTGAGGAGGAAACGCCCGCACCGCCTGCCGAACCATCCGCCGGGCCGACGGTGCAGCGCTACCTTGCCTTTGGCGGCGCGACCTTCCAGATGACCGATGCTGGCTGGGAGGTGACCGACGTTGACGCGGGTTCGATTGCCGACGAAGCCGGGCTTCAGGTGGGTGACGTGGTGACCACGCTCAACGGCGATCCGGTGACCGATCTGACCATCGGCGACGTGGCCCCGCTGGCGGCCATGGGCGGTGAGGTCACGCTGGGGATCGAGCGCCAGGGCGAAACGAGCGAAATCACCCTGGAACTGCCGCCCGGCACACCGTTCTTCACCTACCAGGCCCATACCGTCGAGATGGCTCCTGCGCCGTTTGGGCCGAGAGGGCCGTTTGGCGGTGGGCCTTTTGGGCGCGGCGGGGCGCTGGCCGGGGCGCGTGCCTATCTGGGCGTGCACTTCCAGACGCTGACTCCGGAGGTGCTGGACAGCCTGGATCAGGACGTGCCGGTCGAGGAAGGGGCGCTGATCACGGCAGTGGAGCCGGACTCACCTGCCGCTGATGCCGGGCTTGCGGAGGGCGATGTGATCACCGCCGTGAACGACGAACCGGTGGATGCCGAGCATACGCTGGCCGACCGCCTCTATGCCTATGAACCGGGGGACACGGTCACGCTGACCGTCGCGCGCGGCGAGGAGACATTGACCCTCGACGTGACGCTGGCTGAATCGCCGCTGCCCGGCGCAAACATGCCGTTTGGCTTCTACGTCAACCCCAATTTTGATTTTGGTCGCTTCCTGGATGAGCATCCGGAGTTTGGCGAGCTGCTGCAGCAGTTCGACGAAAACTTCGATCCGGAAGCCTTCCGGGAGTATCTGCGCGAGCACGGCGGCATGCCGCTGATTCCCTTCGGGCCGGGCCAGATGTTCACCAACCCGGACTTTGACTGGCAGGGCTTTCTGGAGGAGAATCCCGACATCGGCCAGTTGTTGGAGCATCTCGCCCCGAATTTTGACTGGCAGCGCTGGCTGGAGGAACTGCCCCGTTTGCCCGGTATTAACGGACAGCCGCTGATGCCGACTCCCTCCGCACCGGAGGCCAGCCCGCCGCTGCAGGCATGAGGAGGTCGGGCGCACTGCGTGGAGAACTGCGGGCGGTGGCGTTGAGCCGCCGTCCGCTTTTTGTTGCGGCAGGTCGGCAGGGAAATTCTGATATATTTCTGACGCGGATTTAATGTCTGTTTTATTATCATGTGCTAGCGTGCCAGGGTGGAATGACCCTTTTGAAAAGGCCTGCCGTCTGTCTGGAGGCATATCCCGATCGCTGAGCATCAAGACTGCTTGTGAGGAGGTGGAACGATGTTGCGCCGGACGTTCGTGACCTTCCTGACTGTGGCATTGATCGCCGCACTACCGGGCATGGGTGTGGTCTATGCACAGAGCGGCGGTAGTTCCAGCGAAGGCCCGATGCCCTACCTGGGTGTGCGCGTGCATGATGAGGCCGATGGAGCGCAGGTGTACATGGTGCTGCCCGGTTCACCTGCTGATGAAGCTGACCTGACCATCGGGGATGTGATCACGGCTGTGAATGATGAGGTGGTGGACGAAGAGCATACCCTCTTTGACCGCATTCGTGCCTATGAACCGGGCGACACGGTCACACTGACCGTTCTGCGGGATGGCGAGACGCTGACCGTGGAAATCACGCTGGTCGCTGTGCCGGGCAAGAGCCTGCGGGCGCTGGTTGGTGAGAGCCGTCTGGCCCGCTTGCTGGAGACCAATCCGGAGATTGGCCGGGCCATCAAGCATCTGCGCGGCCTGCTGGGTGATCACTGGCTGCGCTGGCGGCAGTTGTTCCGGGAGCTGCCTTTTGGCCGCCGCGTGCGTGAGATAGGGGCTCCTGCGTCCGATGCCGCGCTGCAGTTGAATGCCGGTGACCAGGCCGGGAAGTCGAACTGGCTTGCCCGGACGGTGGAGGAGATCAATGAGGCGGTCAGCCTGCTGAAGGCGAAGACCGATCAGACCAAAGCCGCCCAGGGCACGGCGCTGGCTCCCCATGTTTTCCATGAGGAACTGCCTGCCTGGCTGGCCGACATAGTGGATGCGCTCACCGGTGCGGCGAACAGCGCCAGAGTCAGCGGGTAGTGTCCGATTGCTCGCGGCGATGAACATCTGCAGGGACGGGGTTTGCCCGCCCCTGTTTTTTTATTGTGGCGAATCGCGTCGCCGGAGAATGAATTCCCCGGCTGAGATAAGGAAAGTCCGGATCAATCCGGACTGAAGACAGGCGGCCTGCCAGCCCGGATTCATCCGGGCTTCACCTGCCTGGCCCTACTGCCCCGTTCTCACAAAATCCTTACCGAATGTCGCCGCAGCCGGAGTATAATCGGCAGGATAGTGTTATTAACGGGAGATAGAGGATAATGCGCGTGTCACGGTTCCGTTTTTTGTCCCTGCTGATTCTTGCTGCCCTGCTGATGGCCGCCTGCGCACCGGCTGCCGCGCCGACCGGAGGGGGCAGCGGCCTGCTGGCACGCCCACCGCTGCTGGCCACGCCCACGCCTTCGCTGTCGGGCGATCTGCTCGGCCAGCCGAGTGCGGCTTTGCCCGACACAGAAAGCCAGTTACACAGCGTCTACCTGCCGCCCCGCGACCGGATCGCGCTGGCGCAGCGCCTGCGCGGCGTGACGTTCATCCCCACGCCGCCCGCAGCTCCGGCCCGCGTCTGGCAGGTGGGGGACACGGCGGATTTCTGGGTGGATGACGTGGATGCCAACCAGAAGTTCCGGGTGCAGGCCACCCTGCGCTATGTGACCGATCACGTCTATGTCTGGGTGCAGTCAAGCCGCACGGTGGACGAGGATGCGCTGCGCCGCTCAGCGGACACCTTCGAGACGCATACCTACCCCATCATTCATGCCGTTTTTGGCTCGGAATGGTCGCCCGGTGTGGATGGCGACCCGCGCATTCACATCCTGCACACGGCGGGCATGGGTAACAGCGTGGCCGCTTACTTCGCCAGCGACAGCGAATACCCCCCGGAGGCGGTCAGTACCAGCAACGCCCACGAGATGTTCTTCGTCAATCTGGATACGATGGCCGATGACATTGGCACGGCCTACTATGACGGCGTGCTGGCCCACGAATTCCAGCATATGGTCCACTGGCGGGCCGATCTCAATGAAGACACCTGGCTCAATGAGGGTCTTTCTGAGCTGGCTGCGCTGCTGACCGGCTTCGATCGCAGCGGCTTCGCCCGTGAATTCTTGAGCACACCGGATACGCAGTTGAATGCCTGGCCGGAGAACGATCCGATTCTGCCGCATTACGGCGCATCTTTCCTGTTCATCACCTATCTGCATGAGCGTTTTGGCGGCGAGGCAACGCGCCTGCTGGTGGCCGATTCGGCTAACGGCATGGACAGCCTGCGGGATATGCTGCAGGCGCTCAATGCCACCGATCCGCTGACCGGCGCACCGATCACCGTGGAGGACGTGTTTGCCGACTGGCTGGTCGCCAATCTGCTCAACGATCCGGGTGCTGCCGATGGGCGTTACGGCTATACGCTGCTCGATCCGGCGCTGCCTGCTGCCGCCATCACCGAGACCATAAGCGTGTATCCGTTTACGCAGACCACGTCCCTGCCGCAGTACAGCGCCCATTATCTCCATCTGACGCATGTCGGGCAGCAGCGCGTGCGCTTTGATTTCCAGGGCGCAGACCAGGTGCGGCTGATCCCGGTGGACGCCCACAGCGGGCGCTATATGTGGTATTCCAACCGGGGTGATGCCAGCGATTCGACGCTGACGCGCACTTTCGATCTCAGCGGTGTGCAGACGGCCACGCTGGAATATGACCTCTGGTATGACATCGAGTACCTGTGGGATTACGGCTACCTGATGATCTCCACCAACGACGGCGAGACGTGGGATATTCTGGAGACGGCCAACACCACCACCGATAATCCGCACAATACGGCCTACGGCCCCGGCTATACCGGCAGCACCGGCAGCGACCGGCTCGGCCCGGTGGGCTGGCTGCATGAGCAGGTGGACCTTTCCGATTACACCGGCGGGCGCGTGCTGATCCGCTTCGAGATGATCACCGATGAAGCCACCAACCAGCCCGGTATGGCGATTGATGATGTGCGCATCCCGGAGATCGGCTACAGCGAGGACTTTGAAAAAGGGCCGGGCGGCTGGGACTCGGCAGGGTGGCTGTACATGGACAATGTGCTGCGGCAGCGCTGGATCGTGCAGCAGGTAACGCGGAATGCGGACGGTGTGCAGGTCACGCGGCTGCTTGGCCCGGAAGACGGCGTCAGCGGCACGTGGGCGTTTGATGTGGGCGGCCCGGCGGGGGATGTGTACCTGGTCATCAGCCCGCTGGCCCCGGTCACGACCGAGCGTGCGCAGTATGAATACACCCTGACTGCGGTGGAATGACGGCTTGAGGGCGCTCAATAAGGGGGGGGACATGACTGAGGAGCTTTTCATGCCCCTCCTGTTGCCGCCTCCTGAGTTTCCCCATCCAGCAGATAGCGGGCGATGAGATGCGCGGTATGCTCCAGCGCCTCGCGGTGCGTGCGCTCATAGGAGTGCGAGGCATCCACGCCCGGCCCGATCAGGCCTACTCGTGCCGCGCCCCCGGCTCGCCAATAGGCCGTGCCGTCGGAGGAATAGTAGGGATAGATGTCCATGCGGTGCGGGATGCCGAACGTCTCTGCCAGGCGGCGCAGCCTGTTGTTCATCAGGAAGTGGTACGGCCCGCCGGAATCCTTCACGCAGATGCTGGCGCTGAATTCGTCGGAAGCCTGCCCCTCACCGATCGCGCCCATGTCCACCGCCAGCAGTTCGGCCAGCCTGTCCGGCAGCCCCGCCGAACCACCGTGCCCGACTTCCTCATAGTTGGCGATCAGGATGGTGGTATCCTGCGCGGGCCGCTTTCCGGTGGCTTTGAGCGTCAGCAGTGCCCCGTAAATGGCCGCCACGCCTGCCTTGTCATCCAGGAATCGGGAGCGGATGAAGCCGGTGTCGGTCACTTCCACACGCGGGTCGAGGAAGACGAAGTCGCCCACTTCGATGCCCAGGGCGCGCACATCGTCGGCGTTTTTCACCCGCGCATCCAGCCGGATTTCCATCGTATCGGCGTTGCGCTCGGTCTTACGCAGTTCGCGGTTGACGTGCACGCTGGCGTTGACCGGCACGACCGTGCCCCGGTAGCGGCGGTTGTCATGCGTGCGCACGGTCACGCCTTCAAACTCAATGCCGCTCCACATGATGCCGCCCAGGTTGGTGACTTTGAGTCGTCCGCTGCTTTTGATCTCTTTGACCATCAGGCCCAGCGTGTCCACATGGGCCGTCAGTGCACGCGGTGCGTCGGACTGTTCGCCCGGCCATGTGGCCAGCAGCGCGCCCTTACGGGTAGTGGTCAGCGTCAGGTCGGGGAGCGCCAGCGCGGCGAATGCCTCCCGGACGTAGTCTATCGCTTCCACGTAATAGCCGGTCGGGCTGGGGGTGTTCAGCAGACCGACCAGGAATTCCACGACTGCATCTACCGGAACGCTCAGTTCAGGCAAGATGATCCTCCCTCATAGGGTGGTTGGAGCCGGATAAGCGGACAGATTATACCGCCTGCCGTTTGTGCTGGCTTCCCGTTCCTGGTTGTGCTGTGTGTGGGGCTATCGGTTGAAGAGCCGCCGGTGCTCGATCTTGATGCAGCGATCCATGACCAGCAGCAGCCCGGCTTCCTCCGCAAAGCGGGCCGCTGCCTCATGATATACGCCCAACTGTGCCCAGACGGCCTTCGCGCCAACCGCCGCCGCTGCTTCCACAATGCCGGGCAGGTGCTCTGAGCGGCGGAAGACGTTGACGATGTCAATCGGTTCGGGCACATCGGCCAGGGTGGGGTAGGCCGGTTCGCCGTCAATGCTGTTCACGGTCGGATTGACCGGGATCACACGGTATCCGGCCCGGCGCAGGTAGCGGGCGATCTGGTAGCTGGTGCGGTGGGGTTTGTCGGAATGGCCGACGACCGCGATCACCCGCGCCTTGGCGAGCAGTTCGCGGAGTTGAGTATCATCGGTGATGACAGGCACAGGCGTTCTCTCCGTGGTTCGAAGGGTGCGGACACTGTCGCATGAACCGGGAATCGGAGCGGCGATAAAAGGCCGCGATCATCATGCCTGCGATGATTACGGCCTGTGCACTTCTGGGGATTGTCCAGGGTGCTTACGGCTGTGTCGCACCGGTCAGTTCGTTCAATTCCATTTCCAGCGCTTTACGGCGCTCCTCGGCGGCTTTACGCGCCTCGGCCAGCAGTTGTTCGTAGTATTCCCGCGCCTCCCGGCGCATTTTCTCACCGGAGTCGGGGGCCAGCAGCAGCGCCAGAATCACACCGACCGCTGTGCCCAGCCCTATGCCCAGGATGAACATGCCCATTCGCCGCATCGCGTTTGCCTCCCTACCGCGCTGTCGCACGTTGATGCCGCCATTATACCACAGGCCCTGCGCCGTGCAGCGCTCATGCTGATACATGATTAGACGTTCATAAGAAATGCGTGTGTTTGCTTGACCTTCCAGTAGCTGGAAGGTATATCATGGTGCATGGTTGATAGAGATGAGGTGCAGAGAAGATGCTGCGCATTGGTGAACTGAGCGCCCGGACGGGTGTACCGGCTAAAACGATCCGCTACTACGAAGAGATCGGCCTGCTGCCACCCCCGCAGCGCGCGGATAACGGTTACCGCATTTACGGCGAAGAGGATGTCGAGCGGCTGCGTTTTGTCCGCAGTGCGCGGGCGCTGGATTTCGCGCTGGATGACATCGCGGAGATTCTGGCTTTCCGCGACCGGGATGAGCCGCCCTGCGGCTATGTCATGGAACTGATGCGGACGCGCATCGCCGAGATCGAGGCCCGCATTCGCGATCTGGAGCGGCTGCGTGATGAACTTACGGCGTTGTACGAGGTCGGGCAGCAGCTCCCGGAGGATGCCTTCATGCGCGAATGCGTCTGCCATCTTATTCAGCATGGCCTCAAGAAGGAGACGACGGTCACATAAAGCCAACTGACAGACGACACGCCGCCTTGTCGAAGGAGACAGCGGGCAATTGTGGCGGCGCATGACGGGGCGTATCGGTGTAAAGGCGTTTTTGCAGGCCGGGCCGGGCCTGACCGGAGGATCGAACAACGAGGGGTCGGAAGTGAGCAGGTAAGACAACAATCATGGCAGTCGTCAGGACGATGCCGGAAGAAAGATGAAAGAAAACCCATGAGCGAAAAACGAGAGACACAGGAAATCACGCTGGACGTGCGGGGCATGACCTGCGATAGCTGCGCGACGCATGTCGCCGGGGCGCTGCGTGATGTGCCCGGCGTGCTGAAGGTCGAAGTGCCGGGCTGGAAATCGGCGAAGGCGGTTGTGGAAGCGGGCGCGGATGTGCCCCCTGAAGCGCTGGAAAAGGCCGTCCAGGAGGCAGGCTACCGCGCCACTGTCAAGCAGCGCCGTGATCTTCGCCCCGACGTGCCGGGCGGGAACGGCGGCGCGCAGGACTTTGATCTGATGGTCATTGGCGGTGGGTCGGCGGGCTTTGCCGCGGCCATCAAAGGGGCAGAGCTGGGCAGGCGCGTGGCGCTGGTTGAGGCGAGCACCATCGGCGGGACGTGCGTCAATATTGGCTGCGTGCCCTCCAAGACGTTGATCCGCGCCGCCGAACTCCAGCACCGTGCCGGGCATCATCCCTTTCGCGGTGTGGTGCGCCTGAGCGCCGCCGGGGACTGGGGCGCAGCCGTCGCGCAGAAAGATGAACTGGTCAGCGATCTGCGTCAGGCCAAATATGTGGACGTGCTGGCTGCCTACCCGGAGATCACGTATATCCAGGGATGGGCGCGGCTGCTGGGCGATAACCGCGTTGAGATCACGCCGGTGGGCAATGGCTCCGCGCCGGAGACATACACGCCCGGCAGGATCGTGATTACGACCGGGGCGAGGCCCTGGGTTCCGCCGATCCCCGGCCTGCAGGAGGCGGGTTACATGGACAGCACGGCAGCCCTGGCCCGGCCTGACCGCCCGGCCTCGCTGATCGTCGTTGGTGCGAACGCCGTCGGGCTGGAGCTGGCCCAGATTTATGCCCGCTTTGGCACGAAAGTGATCGTGCTGGAAGTGCTGCCGCGCATTGCCCCCTTTGAAGATCGGGACATCAGCGAGGCGCTGGCCGGCTACCTGCGCGACGAAGGGCTGACTGTTGAGACGGGCGTCAATATCACACGGGTGGCGCGTGACGAACACGGCTACCATCTGACCGCCGAACGGGCGGGTGAGACGCTGCTCTTTGAAGCACAGGCGCTGCTGATGGCGACGGGCCGCCGGGCTAATACCGCTAACATGGGCCTGGAAGAGGCGGGTGTTGAACTTGGCGGGCGCGGCGAGATCGTGGTGGATGATCACTTGCGCACGGCCAATCCCTACGTGTACGCGGCGGGCGACGTGACCGGGCGGGATATGTTCGTCTATGTGGCCGCCTACAGCGGCACGCTGGCCGCCGAGAACGCGCTTGAAGGCGCGGGTCGTGTCTATGACACGAGCGTGCTGCCGCGTGTGACCTTCACCGATCCGGCGGTGGCGGCGGTCGGGCTGACCGACGATCAGGCACGCGAGGCGGGCTTTGAGGTCAAGACCTCTGTGCTGCCGCTGGAATACGTGCCGCGCGCGCTGGCGAACCGCGATACGCGCGGCCTGATCAAGCTGGTAGCCGATGCGGCAACCGATCACCTGCTGGGGGCACATGTGCTGGCTCCTGACGCGGGCGAGATCATCCAGACGGCGGTGATCGCGATCAAAGCGGGCATGACCGTGCAGGATATGACGGATACCCTGTTCCCCTACCTGACGATGGTCGAGGGGCTGAAGCTGGCCGCGCAGACGTTCGAGAAGGACGTCGCCATGCTCTCCTGCTGCGCGGGTTAGAGGCGAAGGCGTGTCGGGAAGAATAATAAAGGTGGTGTAACTATGAGTATCGGTCATGTCTGGGTTGTCGAAGGTGAGCATACCATGCATTGCGGCGGATGCGCGAAGAGTGTGGAGTTTGCGCTGTCGCGTCTGGGCGGCGTGCTGCGTGTGCGGGCGGATTTCCGCACGCAGCGCATCGAAGTGGAGACGAACGACGAAGCGGATTTGACGCAGATCGTCTCCGAACTGGCCGATCTGGGATATGCTGTGCGGGAGGTGCAAGGTGACGGTTGAACGTGGCGTTATGCAGTCCGGGGCGCGTGGCTGGCTGCGTTATGGGGCGCTGCTGGCGTTGTTGATGGCGATCATGCTCATCGGGTACGGGGCTTTCCGCTTTTTTGCGACCGGTGTGATGCCGGATTTCAGCGCCTATAATCTGCTGGCGCTGGCCGTAATCGCGGGCGTGGCGAGCTTTTTCTCACCCTGTGCGTTCCCCCTGCTTCCCGGCTATCTTTCGCTGTACTACGCCGGGATGGGCGAAGAATCGAATGCGCCGACATCGCGGCGGCGGGTGCTGAGGCTGGGCGGCGCGGCGGCGCTGGGTGTGGTCACGTTCGATCTGGTGCTGGGGGTGGTCATTGCCCTCCTGGGCGCGGGCGTGGCGCAGGGACTGTCCATCACCGGGCCGGAGCCGAGCGGCTTTGTGCGCATCTTCCGGGGCGGCGTCGGCGTGATCCTGATGGCGCTGGGCGTGGCGCAGCTTGCCGGGGTGAATCTCAAGCCCACGCTGGTGGATGCGTTCGCCTGGCGGGTGCGGCCCCGGCGCAGCAATGCACAGCGCGGCCCGGCGTTCAGCCTGTACCTCTACGGTCTGGGTTACAACGCGGCGGGCATGGGCTGCACCGGCCCGATTCTGGCCGGGCTGACGGTCTTCGCTCTGGGCGCGGGCGGATTCGCGGCGGCGCTGGGGGCCTTTATCGTTTTTTCGGCCACGATGGGCGGCCTGATGGTGCTTGTCACGATCCTGGTGGCGACTTCGCAGGAGACGCTGGTGAATCGCCTCAAAGCCGCCGCGCCGCGCATCAAGCGCGTGGCCGCGTTCTTGCTGGTCGGTGTGGGGCTGTTTAATCTCATCAGTGCGCTGGACGTGGCCGGATTCGTGCGGCTGCTGTTCCCGTGAGTGTCCCTGGCGGTCACTCGCCGGAAGCTGTCTTTTCCGCGCAGTCCTGGCACAGGCCGAAGATGGCAAAATGCTCGATCCGCGCCTGAAAGCCGTAATCCTTGAGCAGAATACGGCGCAGCGAATCGAACAGCGAATCATCCACGCTGATCACGCGGCCACAGTTCAGGCAGATCAGATGATGATGGCGCTCGCCGCCCAGCCATGAGTACACATCCCGGCCCTCGCCCAGGTCGGTTTGTGCGATCAGCCCCACGTCTTTGAGCCACTGCAGCACGCGGTAGACGGTCGCATGGTCAATGCGGGCGCCCTGCGCGGCCAGTGCCTCGGTGACGGCTTCACAGCTATGATGCGATTCGGTGCTGGCGCTCAGCATCTCGATCACCAGGCGGCGCTGCATGGTGATGCGGTAGCCCCGCGATCGCAGCTCCTCCAGCAGGGTTTCGATCTCATCGGGCATGATGTGCGCCTCCAGGGTCAGGGTTCCGGCGTGTGGGTGGGAATCGTGTGCCAGGCGATGGAATCGAGTATATCCTGCAGCGGGCCACGGGCCGGGTCAATGCCTTCCAGCGGCTCGGTGTAGATGAAGAAGACGTAATTGCCGCCCTGTTCGCGCAGCCCGGCAAACCAGCCCGCCGTGTCGGGTTCTCCCCGGCAGCCCACCGCCGAAAAGAACGTCCCCACGGCATCATCCCGCCCCCCGACCTCAAAATAGCGGGCCATGTCGGTCCCGATGTTGCAGGAGGGATCGAGCAGTGCCCCGCGCAGGAAGCGCAGGCCGTCCGCCCATAGGTCAGCTTCCGGGCCGGGGCTGATGCTGGGGAAGCCCCACAGCACGACGATCCAGCCGGTCACATCCTCATGCTCCGGCACAGGCCCGGTGTAAATGGCCACCGGGACGCCCGTCTGTGTGATGCCGTCGCGCACCGGCAGGATGCCGTAGCCTTCCTGCCAGCCTGGCGGAAGCGCGATATCAAAGGGCGGCGGGACGCCCTCTTCCACTTCCAGCGGCGCGGCGGAAGGAATCGGAGTCGGGCTGGCGGGGGTATCGGCCAACGTGGGCGTCAGCGTGGGCAGCGGCGTGCGCGTCAGGGTGGCCGTCGGGCGGATGGTCGGGCTGGGCAGCGGCGTGGCCGTATCGGTCGGGACGGGCGTCAGCGACGGGGTGGGGGTGGCGGCGGGCGCTGTTGTGCAGGCGGCGATGAGCAGTGCCAGCAGGGCCGCCAGCATCAGCGGTCTGCGGGATCGTCTCATGGTGCGGCTGTCATTCGATGATGTGAACTGCAAATCATGCTTCATTTTTTCCCCGATACCTGCATTGACAATACACCTGCAAATGCTCAGATTGATGGGCTGGCAGCCAGCATTTTATCCAGTCCGGATTGATCCGGACTTTTCCTCCTCGGCCTGCGATTTCAATCGCAGGCATGGAGATCGTCCGCGCTGTTCGGCCCGTGCCTCACTCCCACTCGATCGTCGCCGGGGGTTTTGACGATATATCATAGACCACGCGGTTGACGCCGGAAACCTCATTCACAATGCGGTTGCTCACCCGCGCCAGCAGGTCATGCGGCAGCCGCGCCCAGTCGGCGGTCATGAAGTCCTCGGTCGTCACGGCCCGCAGGACGATGACCTCGCCGTAGGTGCGCCGGTCGCCCATCACGCCGACGCTGCGCACCGGCAGCAGCACGGCAAAGGCCTGGGCCGTCTCGCCGCGCAGCATGCCCGCCGCCTCCAGCTCCCGCCGGAAGATCGCATCCGCCGCCCGGAGCTTCTCCAGCCGCGCCCATGTGATCTCGCCCAGGCAGCGCACGGCCAGCCCCGGCCCCGGGAACGGCTGCCGCCAGATCACCGTATCCGGCAGGCCGAGTGCCTTGCCCACGCGCCGCACTTCGTCTTTGAACAGATCGCGCAGCGGCTCCACCAGCCGCTCGCGCATCCGCTCCGGCAGACCGCCGACGTTGTGGTGGCTCTTGATGACCTGCGCACCGGGGCGACCCGTGCCCGCGCTTTCGATCACATCGGGGTAGATCGTGCCCTGCGCCAGCCAGTCCAGCGGCCCGGACTGCTCCGCCGCGCGCTCAAAAGTCTCTACGAACACCCGCCCGATGATCCGGCGCTTTTCCTCCGGGTCGGTGACGCCGCTCAATGCATCCAGGAAATCCTCGGTGGCGTCCACCGCGATCAGATTGGCCATGCCCAGATCATCATGGAAGGTGCGCACTACCTGTTCCGCTTCGCCCTGCCGCAGCAGGCCGTTGTTGACGAAAATCGGCGTGAGCTGCTCGCCGACGGCGCGGTGCAGCAGTGCTGCCGCCACCGCCGAGTCCACGCCGCCGCTCAGGCCCAGCACCACGCGCCCGCGGCCAACCTGCTTTCGGATGGCCTCGATGGTCATCTCGATGAAGGCCGCCGGCTGCCAGCGTGCCTCACAGCCGCAGAGCGCCGCGAAGTTGCGCAGCATGGCCGTCCCGCCCGACGTGTGCGTGACTTCCGGGTGAAACTGCACGCCGTACAGGCGGCGCGCCTCATCGCCGATGGCGGCGTAGGGCGAATTATCCGAGCGGGCCAGCGCCGTGAAACCCGGCGGCGGCGATTCGATGCGGTCGCCGTGACTCATCCAGACCGGCTGCTCCGCTTCCAGCCCTTTCCACAGGGGGCTTTGCCCCAGCAGGCGAATGGTCGCCGGGCCGTATTCCCGTTTGCTGGCCGGGGCGACTTTGCCGCCCAGCGCGTGGGTGAGAAGCTGCATGCCATAGCAGATGCCCAGCACCGGCAGTCCGCTGGCCAGCACCCATTCCGGCAGGAAAGGCGCGTCCGGCTCATAGACGCTGCTCGGCCCGCCGGAGAGCACGATCCCGCGCGGCTGATGCTGCAGCGCGGTAGCCGCGTCGGCGGTATAGGGCACGATTTCCGCGTAAACGCCGCCCTCGCGGATGCGTCGGGCGATGAGCTGGCTGTACTGCGAACCATAATCCACAACGACCAGGCCGCCTTGTTTGAGATCGGTCATGGACGTTTTTCCTTTGTGCTCAATCCTCGAAACAGATCGGCTCGCCTTCTTTCATTTCACAGATGCGCACCAGCGTCTCGATGGGCACGCCGTACTTTTGCAGCATCTCGCGCCCCGTATCAAAGGTCTTTTCCACAACGGCGGCGATCCCGGCCAGTTTACAGCCCGCGCTGTGGACGATGTGGATCAGCTTTTCAATCGTGCTGCCGGAGGCCAGGAAATCATCCAGCACCAGGATATGCTCCCCTTCGTGCAGGAATTCCGCGGAAACCAGCAGCATCACCTCGCCGCCTTTTGTCGGGCTTGGCGCGACTTCCAGATACACCGGCCCGGACATGGTCAGCGGCTTGTGCTTGCGGGCATAGACGACCGGCACGTGCATTGCCAGGCCGGTGGTCAGCGCCGGAGCAATGCCGGAGACTTCGGCGGTCAGGATGCGGTCCACGCGCACGCCCGCAAAGCGGCGGGCGAATTCCTCGCCCATACGCATCATCAGATCGGGATCGATCTGGTGGTTGAGGATGCTGTCAATCTTCAGAATGCCTCTGCCAAGGTACCTGCCCTCGGCCCGGATGCGTTCCTTGAGTTCCCGCATCGTGCTTTACTATCCCCCCTGCATATGCGCCATAATCTGAGCTGCATTGTAGCGCGGTTGCGCCGGGGATCAAATTGATTGCGCGGCTGCCCTGCCGATTTTCCCATGCGCACAGCGGCCCGGCGCGGTAACATGAAGGCGTTGAGGCTTGCCAACGAACAGGTAATCCACTAAGGTTGGCGTAAGCCTCAGCACAGATGGCTCAAGACAACTTTCAAAGGGAGGTACCATGCGTCAAATCATCCAGACGAACAATGCGCCCCCGGCCATCGGCGCGTATTCGCAGGGAATCCTGGCAAACGGCTTCGTCTACACTGCCGGTCAGTTGGGGATCGATCCGCGCACTGGCAAACTGGTTGAAGGTGGCATCGAGGCACAGACCCGGCAGGCCATGAAGAACATCGCGGCCATCCTGAAAGCGGCGGGCACGTCCATGCTTTACGCCGTCAAGACCACCGTCTTCCTGACGGATATGAGCAGCTTCGCGGAGATGAACAAGGTCTATCTGGAATGGGTGAAGGAATCGCCTCCGGCGCGGTCGGCAGTGGCCGTTAAAGAACTGCCCCTCGGCGCGCTGATCGAGATCGAAGTCGTGGCCGTGCTGCCTGTCGTACCGCCGTCATCGCTGTAAATCCGTCTGCTGATCGTATGGGCGCGGCCCTGCTGCGCCCACACAGGACGCGCCATTGAGGACACCTGCCATGCCTGAGACGATTCTGGTTGTGGATGACGACCCCCATATTATCGAACTGGCTCGACTCTACCTGGAGCAGGAAGGCTACCATGTGATCGAGGCGGTGGACGGTGCGGCGGCGCTCGAACGCGCCCGGCAGGACGCCCCGGCGCTGATGGTGCTCGACCTGATGCTGCCGGAGGTGGACGGCTGGGAAGTGTGCCGCCGCGTGCGGGCC
>JALSTC010000121.1 GCA_026983935.1 Ardenticatenia bacterium | reverse complement strand
TATCTGCCAGCCATTTTCCTGCTGGTCTGTCTCAGGTGGTGCAGTGCTGTCCGTCAGCAGGCGGCCATGGTGGGCTATGTGGGGCGGGTGACCGCCGCCCAGATCGAGCATGGCCTTCAGTGCCCGGACGGTGTTTTTTGCACCGGGACGATCCGCCTTGTTGACGACCAGGATATCCGCGATCTCCAGAATGCCCGCTTTGATGGCCTGGATTTCATCGCCCAGGCCGGGAGCTTCGACCACGATAGTGGTATGCGCTTCACGGGCGATGTCCACTTCGCTCTGGCCAGCGCCGACGGTCTCGATCAGGATGACATCGAATCCGGCGGCGTCCAGTGCCCGGACGGCATCCCCTGTGGCGCGTGCCAGCCCGCCCAGACTGCCCCGTGTGGCCATGCTGCGGATGAACACGCCGGGGTCGCCCGCCAGATCGCGCATCCGGATGCGGTCACCCAGGACGGCTCCACCGGAGAAAGGACTGGTCGGGTCTACGGCAATGATGCCCACGGTGCGCCCTTCGGCGCGGTAGGCCTTGGCCATGCTGTTGACAAGCGTGCTTTTACCGGTGCCCGGTGCACCGGTAACACCGATGCGGTGCGCCCGACCGGTATGGGGATAGAGTGCTGCCAGGGCTGCTGCCGCTTCTGCGTTTTCGTTCTCAATGCGGGTTAACAGGCGGGCCAGTGCCCGCGGGCTGCCTTCCAGAAGGTCCCGGACAAGGTCGTTCATTGCTGCTCCGGGGCATCTGTGACCAATCGGCGAATCTCGGCAACGATGTCCTGTGTGCTGGTGCCGGGGCCATAGACGGCGGCGATTCCCATCTCTTTGAGGGCTGGCACGTCTTCATCGGGGATGATGCCGCCGATCACGACGTGCACGTCATCCAGGCCGTTGGCATGGAGCAGTTCCAGTATCCGTGGGGCCAGGGCCATATGCGCGCCGCTGAGGATGCTCAGACCGATGACATCAACGTCTTCCTGCAGCGCCGCCTCGACGATCATTTCCGGTGTCTGCCGCAGCCCGGTGTAGATCACTTCCATCCCGGCGTCGCGCAGGGCACGTGCGACGACTTTCGCACCGCGATCATGGCCGTCCAACCCTGGCTTGGCGATGAGCACGCGGACTTTTCGTTGAGCCATGTAGAAACAGTCCTTGAGCACTTTACGAGGGGAATGCAACTCTATCATTATTATACCGGGATTCTCCCCATCTTGAAACAAAACACAGACCGGAACAATACGGGAAAAATTAGCCCGATGCCCCCTGCCTATGCTAGAATTATGGGTAGCATCACAGTTGAAATCAGGTGGCTTTATGGATACTGCGTCGGGCAAAGTCAGAACACGATCACGGGTAACGCCAAGAGAGGAGCCTGTCCTCCTGCCTCAGCGCTGGATCGACTGGCTGAGCAAGACGCTGACGCTGCTGGTGATGATCGGCGCTGCTGCGTTGCTGTTGGGATATGGGTGGCTGGCGCTGCGCTGGCAGAGCCAGCCTTTTTTAGGTGTGCTGGTTTCGCCTACAATGGTTGTCGGCGGCCTGAACAGGCTCTCTGCAGAACCCTGGCCCGCCTATGAAGCCGGGGTGCGGCCGGGCGACCGCATCGTGGCGGTCAATGATGAGGCGCTTGATGCTGATTATCGCCTTGCCTGGCAGCAGTTGAACACGGCGCTGTCCGCGCATCGCCCCGGCGACACGATCACGCTGCAAGTGACGCGGCCTTTAGGGGCTGGCAGCACTGGCGACCTGCAATGTGAGGCAGATGCCTCAGATTCTGGCGGCGGGGCAATGCTGATCTGCACGGCGGCTTTTGCCCTGGGGCAGTTTCCGCTGGCCGATTTTCTGGGCCTGTTTCTGGTCAGTTTCGGGTTTGGTGTGGCCTTGTTGGGACTGGCGGGAGCCGTCCTGAGGGTGCGGTGGGATCAGCCAGTGGCACGCCAGGTGGCCGTTTTCAGTGCGCTGCTGGCGGTCATCGTTGCCGGGTCTTTTGACGCCTACACCACGCATGTACTGAGTCCACAGCCTTACCTGGCGGCTGCATCGCTGCTGGGGGGTGTGATGCTGGCGCTGGCGCTGTCCTTCCCGGTGACGCTGCCCATTGCCCAGCGCCGTCCCTGGCTGTTCCCGCTGGCATGGGTGCCTGCGGTTGCGGTGTTGATCTACACGCTGCTCAGTGCCTACCCCTCTGACCCGGCGCTGTTCTGGCAGCCCTGGGCCGTTGCCATGGGGTTTGTCCTGCTGGCGATGCTGGTCGTGCTGGTCGGCCTGCTGCGCCGCCTGCGGCGCGTGGTTTCCCCTGTCATCCGCGATCAGACGGCGGTGGCGCTGCTGAGTCTGCTGCTGTCTGTGGTGCCGCTGGTCGTCTGGCTGCTGAGTATCGTTTTGCAGGACGTGCTGCAGAGCGCGCACATTGGCTTTTCGTTTTCTTTCGTGACCCCGTTCTTTCTGCTTTTCCCGCTTGGGATGGTTTACGGACTGGCTCAGGAGCGCCTGCCGGACAGCGATCGGCTGCTTGGCCAGGGCGTGGTCTACGGTGTGATGGGTGTCGTGGTCGCGCTGGGGTATGGGCTGGTGGTGGTGGGCTTCAGCCTCCTGGCCGGATCGCTGGTTCCCGGCAACAATCCGCTGGTGATCGCCGCGACCGTTTTCCTGATGATGCTGCTCTTCGTGCCGGTGCGTAATATGCTGGAACGCCGTGTGAACGCATATTATTTCCGCACGCAGCGCCTGTACCAACGGCGCGTGGAAAAACTGGCGCAGACGCTGACCCGCGTTTCCACGCTGAGCGGCGTCGCCGAGGCCGTGCGTGAGCAGCTTGAAGAGACGCTCTCCCCCACACACGCCATCCTGTTTTTCCCCGATGCGGACAATGAGCGCTATGTCGCTCATGGCGTGCCCACGCCGGAAACCGATATTCGTTTCAGCGCACGCAGCCCGCTGGTGCAGATGCTGTCTGCCCGGCGGCAGGTGTTGTACCTGGAGCCGGGACAGCCGCTGCCGCCGGAACTGGCGCCGGAGCGCACGCGGCTGGCGGTTCTGGGGACGCCGATCCTTGTGCCGCTGACTGGTCAGGATCGCCTGAGTGGGTTTATCGCCATTGGCCCCCAGGAATCGGGCGCGCGGTACACCCATGACGACCTGCGTTTCTTGCAGGGGGTGGGGGATCAGGCAGCGCTGGCCGTCGAGCGTGCGCAGGTCGTCTCTGATCTCGAACGCCGCCTGCGTGAGCTGGATGTGCTGGGGCAGGTGGCACAGGCGGTCAACTTCACAATTGAATTTGACGACCTGCTTGAACTGATCTACGCGCAGACCAACCGCGTGATTGATGCCGCGAATTTCTATATCGTGCTGCACGATCCCCATGCGGAAGAGTTGTTCTATGCGTTCTACTCCGAAAATGACGAGCGCATTGCCGAACGTGAAGGGGTGCGTTGGCGGATGGGGCGCGATTTGATGAGTGACATCGTGCGCACCGGGCGACCGATTCAGGTGGAAAACTATGCCGCCGAAGCAGCCCGGCGCGGGAGCCATAACTGGCTGGATAACCCCCAGATGCGGGCGTGGATGGGCGCGCCGCTGAATGCCCCCACCGCCACGCTGGGCGTGATCTGTGTGGGCAGCACATCCCCCGGCGTGACCTATACAGATGAGCAGTTGAAGATTCTGTGGCAGATCGCCGATCAGGCAGCAACGGCTATTGACAAGGCCCGCCTGTTCCGGGAAGCGCAGCTGCGCGCCCGACAGTTGGCCGCGCTGAACGAGATCAGCACGCAGCTTGCCACCGTGTTTCAGGAGCCGGATCGCCTGCTGGAGCTGATCACGGAGAGTGCCGTCAACATTCTGGAGGCCGAGGCCGGTTCCCTGCTGATGATCGATCCCGAAACGGGCGAGCTTGAATTCAAGGTGGCCATTGGCAGCGGGGCGGATGACCTGGTGGGCACGCGGCTGCCTGCCGGGACCGGCCTGGTGGGCACGGTAGCCGACCGCGGAGAGCCGGTTATCGTCAATGACACGACCCGCGATCCGCGCTGGTTCTCCGGTGTGGACGCCGACACCGAATTCCGCACGACTACACTGCTGGCTGTGCCGTTGAAGGCGTCCACTGGCGTGATCGGCGTGCTGGAGGTGATCAACAAGCGTGATGGCGGCGTGTTTGTGGATGATGACAAGCGCCTGCTGACCACGTTTGCCGGGCAGGCTGCCATTGCCATTGAAAACGCGCGGTTGTTCCAGATGACCGATCGGCAGCTCGCAGCACGTGTCCAGGAACTGGACACCATGCAGAAGATTGACCGTGAGCTGAACGAAACGCTTGATCTGCACCGGGTGCTGGATATCACGCTGGAGTGGGCACTGCGGGAGAGTGGGGCGAGCGCCGGGCTGCTGGCAATGGTCAATGAAGAGCCGCCGGGCCTGCGTATCATGGCGCATTATGGTTATCCGGATGCAGTTGTTGATCGCTTTGGGGAACTCTGGTCGCTGGACAGCGGTGTGATGGGGCGTGTGGTGCGTCTGGGACAGTCGGAACTCGTGGCCGATGTCAGCCTGGATGACGATTATGTGGAGAGTCTGCCGGGCGCCCTCAGCCAGCTAACCGTGCCGTTGTTCACCGGCGGGGAAGTCCGCGGCGTGATCATGCTGGAGAGCCAGGAGAAGAATGCGTTTACGCTGCTGCATCTGGACTTTGTTTCCCGCCTGGCCGAGCATGCCAGCCCGGCGCTGGCCAATG
>JALSTC010000120.1 GCA_026983935.1 Ardenticatenia bacterium | reverse complement strand
AAGGCATCCGCGTGCGGCGTCAGACGCGGATTGGGACGCCTGCTGGGCGGGTCACCACGCAGCATCTCACGAATATCCCTGACATTCAGGCCAGCAGTGACGCGCTCGACGGTTTCGTCAACCAGATCAAGAACGGCCTGCCGCGTCCCTTTTTCTTTCACATCATCCAGAAATGAGGGGAAAGGAAGAACGGACATCAGAATCTCCTCAATAATTTCGGCGCGTTCAAGCAGCGATCAGGCATAGTCCTGCCCGGCGGGCGGCCCCAGAATACGCTTGCCGGTATGGATAATGAACTCATCC
This sequence comes from Ardenticatenia bacterium, assembly GCA_026983935.1. Lineage (GTDB taxonomy): Bacteria > Chloroflexota > Anaerolineae > Aggregatilineales > Ch27 > JALSTC01. Next base: position 4,443 of record JALSTC010000120.1, on the reverse strand, counting down.
ACATGGGAGAGGTCGTCGAGGTGAACAATACCGTTTTCATCGCTGGTGACTTCGGAGCCATCATCCAGACGCAGCGTCAGTTCGAAGCGATCCAGGCTGCGCGGTGCAGGCCCCTCGATGTAAAGGCCATTCGCCTGGAACTTCGAGCCATGGCAGGGGCACTCAAAACGGTTGTTGGTCCCCACCCACTTATAGAGGCAGCCCAGGTGGGTACAAACCTTATAAAGCGCCATCAAACCATCTTCAGTATTGGAAAGCCAGAATCGGCCCTGGGGGTTATCCTGTGGCTCCATACCGACCGCCGGCAGCAGCGAACCATCGAAGAAGAAGTCACCGCCAAATTCACCGGCACGGAAGCGCGGCAGTAAATACCAGACCAGCGCTCCCGACCCCGCGCCCATCAGCATCACCATGGACGCGCCCCAGATGTAATACAAGAATTCGCGGCGGTTGATGCCGCTCACCTCTACCTTTTCTTCCTCCGCCTTTTTTGCCCTGGCAGTATAGGCGGCGGGTTTCTCTGTGGCACGAGTGGTCATCCCCAATAGACCTCCTCAAACGAGCATCATGCGTCTGATAATTCGCGAGAGTACGGTCGTGAATTATAGCACGCTACAGAACAGGCGCAAAATGGATACCAAAAGTCATATAACGCAGCCTGCCGTAGAGGCTTCCTCGCAAAACACTTGCCCGCCCCCTGAGGACGCGCCATAATAACGCCCATGACGACTCAATCCATTACCTATGGGCACGTGACCTGGACTGATATCCGGCAGCCCTCGATCGAAGACATCCATAATCTGGGGACGCTCTACCCGCAGTTCCACCCCCTCGATCTGGAAGACCTGCTCAGCCGCATCGAACGCCCCAAAATTGACGAATATGAAGATTATCTTTTCGTGGTGATGCATTTTCCCCGCTGGGACCCGCAGCATCGCATCAGCCGCCCCAGCGAAGTTGATATGTTCATCGGGGCGAACTATCTGATCACCGTGCACGATGGCGAACTCAAACCGCTGAACACGCTCGTTCAGCGCTGCCTGGACGATGAAGGCTTCCGCGCCAGCCTGATGGGCCGGGGAGCCAGCAGGCTGTTCTACGCCGTCATTGACGCCCTGGTAGATTACATTTTCCCGATCCTTTACAAGGTGGACGCCAACATCCGGGGGATTGAGGAAGACCTCTTCACGGAAGACCTGCGCCGCATCATCGAGGACATCTCCTTTGCGCGGCGTGACGTGATCGCGCTGCGGCACATCATCCGCCCGCAGATTGACATCGTCGCCAACCTGGAAAAAGTGGATCGCCCCTTCATTCAGGAGGAGCTTGACGTCTACTTTGGAGATATCCTCGACCATTTGCAGAAAGCTTCTGACCTGCTGAGTGACAACACCGAAGTCATCAACGTGCTGGCCGACGCCGCAGATACTTTCGCCAGCTACCGCATCAATGAAGTCATGCGCACATTGACCGTGATCTCTGTGATCATGCTGCCGCTGACGCTGATCTCCGGCATCTACGGCATGAACGTCCTCCTTCCTCTGGCCGATCACCCATATGCTTTCACGATAATTGTGGCGATCATGGCTTTCATCATGGTAACCCTGCTGCTGATCTTCCGGCAGAGGAGATGGCTGTGACAACACTACCGCCCGCAACCCTGATCACCACAGACAAAGCACTGGCCGATCACGTCCGCGCCTGGGCCGATGAGCCGCTGCTGGCCATTGATACCGAATCCAACAGCCTGCATGCGTACCGCGAACAGGTCTGCCTGATCCAGCTTTCCACCCGTGAGGCCGATTTCATCATCGATCCGCTGTTCATCGAAGACCTGAGTCCGCTGGGCGAGCTGCTCGCCAGCCCGGCCATCGAGAAAGTGTTTCATGCCGCCGAATACGACATAATGAGCTTGAAGCGCGATTTTGGCTTTACCTTCGCCAACCTGTTCGACACCATGCTGGCCGCACGCATCTGTGGAAGCCAGCAGTTGGGACTGGCGAAAATGCTGAAGCACTTCTATGGGGTCACGGCCAACAAGAAGCACCAGCGTGATAACTGGGGCGAGCGACCGCTCACCCCGGAAATGCTGCACTATGCGCAGTTGGACACGCACTACCTGCCCGGCCTGCGCGATCACTGGCGGGAGCAGTTGATCGCGGCGGGACGCTGGGAGGAAGCCCGCGAGGTCTTCGATGCCCTGCCGCACATCCCCCCTGTTGAACGCCATTTCGATCCCGAAGGCTACTGGCGCATCAACGGCGTACACCGACTTTCGCCCCGATCGCTGAGCATTCTCCGGGAGCTGTATCTCTTCCGGGAAGAAGCCGCCAGACGGCATGATGTACCGCCCTTCAAGGTCTTCAGCGACAAAACCCTGCTGGCGCTGGCCGCCAGACAGCCGCGCCATACGCAGGACCTGTACGGCATACACGGCATGACCGCCGGTCAGATTCGCAGGCACGGCCACGGTATCCTGCGAGCCGTGCAGCAGGGCCGCAAGCGCCGTCCACCCTCACCGCCCCGCCCTCCAAAACGCCCGGATGACATCACCACGGCCCGCTATGAAGCGCTGCGGAACTGGCGGAAACACCGGGCGCTTGAAAGGGGCGTGGAATCCGACATCATTCTGCCGCGCGAGGCGCTGTGGGAGCTGGCCCGCCGTGCCCCAACGACCCCCCAGGAATTGATCAACGTACCGGGCCTTGGCCCCTGGAAGCTGCAGGCCTATGGCGAGGAAATCCTGCACGTGCTTGCCCGTGTGAACGGCCACCGGAACAGCGATAAACGGTGAAGCGTGCTGCGGCAAACCGACACAAAAAGGGAGCAGGAGAGAAACACATGCAGATTACATTTCATGGCGCGGCGCGGACCGTCACCGGTTCGCAGCATCTGGTCGAAGTCAACGGCCACCGCCTGCTGCTGGACTGCGGACTGTACCAGGGTAAACGCAAAGAAGCTTTTGAGCGCAACCGGAACATCCCTTTTGACGCGAAGACAGTGGATGTGCTCGTGCTCTCCCATGCCCACATTGATCACTCCGGCAACATCCCCAATCTGGTCAAGCGTGGCTTTAATGGCGACATCATCTGCACGGCGGCCACACGTGACCTGTGCGCGGCGATGCTCATGGACAGCGCCCACATTCAGGAGCGTGACGTCGAATTTGTGAATCGCAAGCGGAAGCGCCAGGGTAAGAATCTCTTTGAGCCGCTCTATACGCAGGAAGATGCCGTCAACGCGATGGATTACTTCCTCAGCATGAGCTACAACCGCACACGCGAGATTCTGCCGGGCGTTCACCTGACGCTGATTGATGCCGGGCACATGCTGGGCAGCAGCAGCGTGATCCTGGACATCGAGGATCGCGAAGCAAAACAGGATATGCGGCTGGTCTTCAGCGGCGACATCGGGCGGCCCGGTATTCCCATCATCCGCGACCCCGTTCCGGTCAGGGACGGCGCGGATGTGGTGATCATGGAAAGCACGTATGGCAACCGCCTGCATCCGCCGGAACCGGAGACCGAAAAATCGCTGGAGCACATCATCAACGAAACGTACAGGCGCGGCGGCCTGGTGATCATCCCGGCTTTCGCTGTTGGCCGCACCCAGCAGATCGTCTATGAACTGCACAAGCTGTACAAGAAACGGGACATCCCCCGCATTCCGGTCTATGTGGACAGCCCGCTGGCAACCAACGTGACCAATGTCTTCCGCCTGCACCCGGAAGCATACGATGCGGACATTCGCCAGTTTCTGCTCGCCAACAACGGCGAAAACCCGTTCGGCTTCGACATGCTGCAGTACACGCGCTCGGTTGAACAGTCCAAGGAGTTGAACTTCCTGCGGGAACCAGCGGTCATCATCAGCGCCAGCGGCATGATGGAACACGGGCGCATCCTGCATCACCTGCGCAATCACATCACCGACCCGCGCAACACCATCCTGATCGTCGGCTGGCAGGCCCCCGACACGCTGGGCCGCCGCATCATGGAACGCCAGCCGGTCGTCCGCATCTTTGGCGAAGAATACCCACTGAAGGCTCACGTGGAAGTCCTGCACAGCCTCAGCGGTCATGCCGACCAGCAGGGCCTGATTGACTGGGTGGCCGCCATGCAGAAAAAGCCGCGCCGCACTTTTCTGGTGCACGGCGAGCCAGATGCGGCGGAGGCGCTGTCAAAAGAGCTTCAGACCAGACTCGGCCTGCAGCACATCACCATCCCGGAAATGCACCAGAGTGTCAGGATATAGCCGATGAGCGGGCAAAAGAGCATCTTTTACGAAGACTGGCGCAACTGCCTGCGTGCCCATTATATGTACGTCATCGCCACCAATGACCACATCACCGAGCCGACGCTGCACAGCGTGCTGCTGCGCGTGGGCTTCAGTGAAGACGAGATCAAAGAAATGGCGATCCGGGCAAAGATGCGCGACACCGACGCC
>JALSTC010000119.1 GCA_026983935.1 Ardenticatenia bacterium | reverse complement strand
AAGGTCGGCAGGCAGCAGGCAGGCCGTGTGCCACGACCTGCCTGTGTTTGGGGCAGTATACTAGCTGCCGCTTTCCTCCAGGGCTGCCGCGTATGCCTCAAGGAAATCCGCGTCCATGTCGCACCGATCCTGCATGTCTTCGGGCAGCAGACACGGCGGCGCGATGTCCAGTGGGTTGACCTCCTGCAGCAGGTCAAAGAAGGCATATTCTTCGCTGTCCAGATTGGTCAACTGGACGACGTACATCGGTGCCAACGCCTGGTGGTCGGAGGGCCGGATGCCATAAACGCCCTTTGGCCCATCGAAGATCAGCCCTTCCAGCGCCGGGATCATTGCTTCGGGGAGCGTGTCACCCTCGGTCGCTGTGACGCCTGCCGTCAGCGCCTGCGCGGTGGCAAAGCTGCATTCCGAGAACAGATCAGGATAGTCGTTGTACTGTTCCTGATACTGCTCAGTGAGCCAGTCGTTGGCTTCGGTTTGCGGGAAGGTGTAGTGGTAAACGATCCAGCCGATCAGGCCGATCTGGCTGGGGTCGCTCAGTGCAACGACATCGTTGGAGTTCATGCCCATGGCGACGGCCATTTCGTCAAAGACACCCAGCTCCGAGAACTGCTGGAACAGAGTCACAGCCCCATCACCCGCCCAGATCGGCAGCAGCACATCAGGGTCGTCTTCCAGGATGCGCTGGATGTACGGCGTGAAGTCGGTGGTATCCAGTGGTGCGAAGATGGTCTCGTCCACAAAGTTAACGCCCAGGCTGCTGAAGACGGCTTCTGCTGCTGCCGCTGAACCGCGACCGAATTCGTAGTCTGCGGCGAACTGCAGGAAGTTATCGCCCAGATTGGCCTGCGCATAGTCGGCGAAGGTCAGGAAGTCCTGAAAGACATTGCGGCACACGCGGAACGTATTGACATTGAAATTTTCCCCGGTGATTGAGGGGGAGGCGCCGGGCGCGGCAAACAGGATTACGTCATAATCCTCGGCGATCTGCTGCAATGCAACGGTCACGCCGGAGCTTGGAGCGCCGACCAGAATCTCCACCCCTTCCTGTTCGATCAGTTCACGCGCCTGGCTGGCGGCGGTATCCGGATCGCTGGCATTGTCCCGGACGAGAATTTCAACCGGACGTCCCGCGATTTCCATCGTGCCGTCGGTGGCATATTGCAGACCAAGCCGGAAGCCGTATTCAAGCTCATAGCCGTACAGCGTCAGTGCCCCTGATTGGTCAACCAGCAGGCCGATGCGCAGTGTGTCATCATCCTGTGCGGCGATGACCCCGGTGCTGAGCGACAGGCTCAAGACAAGCACCAGAATCAAGGCGACAAAACGGTCTTTGTGATGCATGAGAGGTCTCCTTCTTTTTGAATGGATTTTTATACTAGGTCTGGCGGATTACCTGGCGGTTGTTCGTGACTAATCAGACTCCTTTCGCTCTCACTCCGTATTGAACCTGATGTTGTGGTTGACTATTGCGCTGTTTTGGGTGCAATGACGACGGCTTCGCCTTCCAGAACAATGCGGTCGTCCTGGTTGGTGCAAACCGTGCGGAATGTTGCGATGCGTTTGTCCGGACGATAGGCGGTCAGTTCCACAGTTGCCGTGATCTCATCGCCGGGGTAGACGGGCGCTTTAAACTGCAGAGTCTGACTGAGGTAAATCGTTCCCGGGCCTGGCAGGTCATTGGCGAGCACCGCTGAGATCAGGCCGGCGGTCAGCATGCCATGTGCGATGCGGCGCTTGAAGATCGTCCTGGCAGCATAAGCATCGTCAAGGTGGACGGGGTTGGTGTCACCCGACGCCCTGGCGAAGTATTCAATGTCCTGCTCAGTGATCGTTTTTGTGCGACTGGCCGTTGTGCCAATTTCAAGTGTCAAGAGAGACTCCTTTGCAAGGGTTTACTGTTCTGTAAATTGGCGGCGCAGTTCACGTTTTAGAATCTTGCCTGCGGCAGAAATCGGGAGTTCGTCCATGATTTCAACGGAGTGTGGAACTTTGTATCGCGCCAGATGTTCTTGCATGTAGGCAATGAGTTCCTGAGGAGTGACAGCGGCGCCCGACTTGAGCACAACACAGGCCTTGCCGACTTCTCCCCATTTTTCATCTGGCACACCGATCACGGCGCACATCTGCACTGCTGGATGTCGGTGCAGAACCTGCTCGATTTCTGCCGGGTAAACATTTTCGCCGCCGCTGATGAACATATCCTTCTTACGGTCGACAATGTAGAAATACCATTCATCATCGTACTGTGCCAGATCGCCAGTATGGAACCAGCCTTCATCGTCAACAGCATCGGCAGTTGCCCGTGGATTGTTGAAGTAGCCGGAGCACATGGACGGCCCTTTGAGCACCAGCTCCCCGACTTCACCCGGCCCAAGCGGCCTGTTGTCGTCGTCCACAATTCGGGCATCCACGAAGAAATTCGGACGCCCGATGCTGCCTGCCTTGCGGATGGCGTCTTCCGGTGCCAGGGCAAAGATGCCCGGCCCAAATTCAGTCATACCAAAACCCTGCTTGAAGCGGACGCCCTTTTCGTCCCGGAATTGTTCTATCAGGGAGACCGGCAGCGGCGCGCCGCCGCTGGTGCAAAAGCGCAGACCGCTCAGATCAGCCTCGGCCCAGTTAGGGGCAGTGGTCAGCATCTGGTACATCGTCGGCACGCCGCCGAAAAACGTGGCCCTGTACTGCTGAAGCAGATCGAGTACCTGCGCCGGATCGAACTGGCGTGTCAGCACAACCGTGCCGCCCAGGATCATCATTGGCATGGTGTAGACAAGCAGCCCCCCTGTGTGAAACATCGGGAAGACGTTGACCACCACATCATCATGGGCGATGTCATGGATGATGGTGTTGAGCGTGTTCCAGGCGATCATGCGGTGACTGATCTGGGCCGCTTTCGGAAGCCCGGTGGTACCGCCAGTGAACAGCAGTGCAACGATGTCTTCGGCTTCGACGTTTTCCGTGCTGACGGGCGTGGCGGGGGCCTGCTGGAGGGTACTCTCAAAATGGATGCTGCCTGCAGCGCCATCACCCTCAATATGCAGCAAATGATGAATGATGTCCGTATTGCTCGCGACCTGGCGGACATTGTCGGCGAAGTCATCCGAAAAGATCAACACTCGCGGCGTTGTGTCCTCGATGAGCTGCTGCAGCTCACGCCAGTGCAGCCGCCAGTTGAAGCAGGTCAGGATGGCCCCCAGTTTGCCGCAGGCGAAGAATGCGTCCAGAAACTCCACACCATCACGGGCGACGATGCCAACGCGGTCACCCTTCTGGATGCCTGCTGTATCGCGCAGCCAGTTTGCCAGCCGGTTGGCCCGATCATTCATCTCGCCATAGGTGAATTTCCAGTGCGGCGTCTTTCCCGCGTCCACAATGGCGAGGCGCTCAGGAGAATAGATTGCGCGGCGGCCCACGATATCACCGATATACATGAACCTTTTCCTTTCCGGAGCCAAAGCAGAAGCGTAAACGGTTAATTTGCTGGTTTAGACCCACTCAAACGCAGCGGCGACCATCGTAAATCCGGCTCCGCTGGCGCAAAAGACCACAAGATCGCCGGGCGCAGGGCCTTTTTCCTGCTGGATGGCATCATCGAGCGCCATTGGCATGCAGGCCGCGCCGGTGTAGCCCCATTTATCCATGATGGTATGAGTCCGTTCCATTGGCAAGTGCAGATCAGCCATCACGGCTTCGATCGTTCGCAGGTTAAGCTGTGTGAAGTAAATCCGGTTAATCTCGCTGACAGGCCTGCCGATCTTGCCCATCAGGTCACGAATAAGAGGCGGCCAGTGTTTGTTGTTGGTGTCCGGGGGAAAGCGTTTCTGAATCCGCAGGTACTGGCGCGGCGTGTCGGCGCTCCCGCCGGTAACGGCCACCGTACCGCCCACGAAGACCCCCATATAGTCGTGGAAGCTGCCATCCGCAATCATTTTGGCTCCGAGGAAGCCGGGTCTTTCTCCTGCGCGGAGCAGTACTGCCCCGCCGCCATCCGCAAATAGTGTACAGGTTCGCTTGTCCTGCCAGTCTACGTAGCGGGTCATGCCGTACGCGCCAATGACGAGAATGTGGGTGTAGTCTTCATCTGTGGCGATGTATTTGCTGGCAATATCCAGTCCGGTCACCCACGCTGCACAGGCATTATTGAGATCGAATGTGCCCGCACGGCGAGCGCCAAGCTTGTACTGTACGACCGAGGCCGTGCCGGGCGAAATATAGTCCGGCGTGTCCGTCGCCAGGATGATCAGGTCAATATCTTCTGGCGCGACATTTCCTTTGTTCATGGCCTGGCGGGCGGCGTGGACTGCCAGGTCGGAGGTTGTCTCATCCTCGCCCATGATATGCCGCTCGCGGATGCCGACATTTTCGACCAGCCACTGCCCGACAGGCTCTCCGAGCATCTCATCCAGTTGATCGTTGGTCAGCGTTTTTTCTGGCACATAGCGTCCGGTGCTGATGATCTGTGCGTAGCGCGGCATTGACGCTGCTCTCCCTGCTTTTGTAGATGGCTGACAACCGCTGGCTACCCCGCCTGCTCCAGGTGACGGCGCAGCAGCGCGACCCAGGCATCCGGCGTCTCGACGTTGGGCGAATGCGTCGCGCCGGGTATCTCCTCGTATTGTGCGCCAGGGATGTTGTCCACGATGGTTTTACAGACAGCCTCCGTGGAAATGAACTGATCGCCCGCGCCGCGTGCAACCAGCGTGGGAATTCCGGCCAGCTCACCCAGTCGATCCACCACAATCCATGCCTTG
>JALSTC010000118.1 GCA_026983935.1 Ardenticatenia bacterium | reverse complement strand
GGCGACGGGCGACGGCAGCATCGAAATCAAAGACATTGTACACATCTTCCTCAAAGTACTGCGAGATCTGCCTGTAATCGTCCAGCGATAGGGCGGACATGGCGACCTGTTTTGTCTCGGCCAGCCGCACTATCTGTCCGGCAACATGATGGGCCTCACGGAATGGCATGCCCTTCATGACCAGGTAGTCCGCCAGATCGGTCGCCAGCATCGCTTCATTGAGCGCGGCCCGCATCTGGTCAGGTTGGAGTGCCATTGTCGCGATCAGGCCAGTCAGGGCTGGCAGGAGCAGTCTCAGTGTATCGAAGGTATCAAAGAGTGGCTCCTTATCTTCTTGCAGGTCTTTGTTGTAACCGCCTGGCAGCCCTTTCAATGTGGTCAGGAAACCGCTCAGGTGACCGATAATACGCCCTGTCTTACCACGGGCCAGTTCAAGGGGATCGGGGTTGCGCTTCTGCGGCATCAGGCTGCTGCCCGTGCTGTAACGGTCGTCCAGGGTTACGAAGCTGAACTGCGGATTGCTGAACAGAATGAGGTCTTCAGCCAGTCGTGAGAGATGTGTCATCAGCAGCGCGCTGGCATACATGAACCCGGCGACAAAATCTCGATCGGATACACCATCCAGACTGTTTGCGCTGGCTGCTGAAAAGCCCAGCGATGCGGCTAGCATGTCACGGTCTATGGGGTAGGGGGTTCCAGCCAGAGCGCCAGACCCAAGCGGGCAGATGCCTGCCTCGACCTCAGTTTGTGCAAATCGTGCACGGTCTCGTTCCAGCATTTGCGCGTAGCTCAGCAGCCAGTGTGCTGCCGTGATAGGCTGAGCTGGTTGCAGATGAGTGAAGCCGGGCATGACGCTGTACACATGCCCGGCGGCCTGAGTAAGCAGCGCGATCTGCAATGCTTTGATCTGCTCTGTGAGTGCCGGGATCGCCTCCTTCACCCATAGGCGCAGATCGGTTGCAACCTGATCGTTGCGGCTGCGACCGGTATGCAGCTTTCCGGCAGCAGGCCCAATGAGTTCTGTGAGGCGGCGTTCCACGGCGGTATGGATGTCCTCATCCCCGGAGGCGATTTGAAACTCGCCGCTCTGGAATTCGGCACGCACCTGCTCCAGTCCCCTGACAATGGCGTCACGTTCGCCTTCATTGAGGAGGCCTGCCCGGGCCAGTGCCTCTGCCCAGGCCTGGCTGCCAGTGATGTCCACGTCATAAAGCCGCCAGTCAAAGGGAAGACTGTCGTTCAGTTTCCGAACCGTATCATCGGTCTCCTGCTGGAAGACGCCACCCCACAGTTTCATGTCACCTCAATATCTTCGCGTAGTCATACCAGAAATCAATCACGCTTGAACGCTGCATAATCCGGCTGTGCATACGCCCCCGTCTCTCCGCCCTCAAGCGCAAGAAGCGCCTGAACCTTGAGCGGAAGACCAAACAGATGGATGAAACCCTCTGCATCAGTCTGATCATAGATGTCCATCTGCCCGAAGGAAGCATAGTCTTCCCGATAGAGACTGAATGGACTCTTCCGCCCGGCGATGATCACGTTCCCCTTATACAGCTTCAACCGCACCACACCGGTAACGGTACGCTGCGTTACCTGTACAAAGCCATCAAGCGCTTCACGCAGTTGAGTATACCACTGGCCGTTGTAGACCAGTTCGGCGTACTTCACGGCGATGAAGTCCTTGAAATGCATGGTGTACTTGTCCAGGCAAATACTTTCCAGTGCTTGATGGGCTGTGCGCAGCAGCGTACCGCCTGGCGTCTCATAGACACCGCGGCTCTTCATCCCCACCAGTCGGTTTTCCACCATGTCCACACGGCCAATGCCGTGCCGTCCCCCGGCCTTGTTGAGCGCATCGAACAGTTCGACGGGGGGCAGCTTCTCACCGTTTACACTAACCGGTACGCCCTGCTCAAAGCCAATTTCGATGTATTCAGGCTCATCCGGCGCTGCCATTGGGCTGGTCGTAAGGATAAACATGTCCTCTTCCGGCTCAAACCAGGGATCCTCCAGCGGGCCGCCTTCGTGGCTCATATGAAACAGGTTGCGGTCGCGGCTGTAGATGCTTTTGAGCGTCTGCGTGATCGGCACATTATGGGCTTTGGCATAGGCAATGGCATCTTCTCGGCTGCGAATGTCCCATTCTCGCCAGGGGGCGATCACTTTGAGCTTGGGATTGAGAGCCATGGCCGTCAGTTCAAAGCGCACCTGGTCATTGCCCTTGCCAGTACAGCCGTGAGAGATGGCCTCTGCGCCTTCGGCTTCAGCGACTTTGACCAGCCGTCTGGCGATCAGGGGGCGAGCCATTGAAGTGCCCAGCAGGTACATGCGCTCATAAACGGCTCCGGACTGCATCGTGGGAAAAACGAAACCGGTCAGGAACTCCTCGCGCAGGTCTTCGACAATCAACTTACTGGCACCCGTTTTCAGTGCCTTTTCCTCAAGCCCTTCCAGCTCTTCCTCCTGACCGAGGTCAGCAGTGTAACAGATGACCTCACAGCCGTAGTTTTCCTTCAGCCAGGGAACAATGACGGAGGTATCAAGGCCGCCGCTGTAGGCCAGAACCACTTTGTTTATTTTCTGCTCGCTCATTTCAAGAGCACTCCTTCTTGTTGGGTAGTGACATTCAGAAAGGCAGACAAAATAAATCCCCAGGCCGCCGTCGGTCTGGGGGAAGGGTTCGCATTCGGGTGCGTCGCCGGGAAATCAGTGTAAACCGCAATTCCCGCCAGACCGTGGAGTGGTCAGGCGGCGGCGACGCAAACGCAGGGAAAAAATCTGTGCGAACATGCCTGCATCATACGGCAGGCATGTTGGACTGTCAATGGCAATGTTGACTTGATTTTACCATAATCAATTGGGCACATTATCCAAACCATGTGATGCTCAATATACTTGGTCGCCCCGAGTTGCTCATGTTAGTATGACGCTGTGCGGCGGGCAGCAAATTGGCAAGGGAGGAACAGGTGAAGAAGCGCATCGCATTTCAGGGAATCCATGGCGCTTATTCTGAGCAGGCTATACGCCAGCACTATGGCGACTCCGTGGAAGTTGTGCCCTGCCGGTCATTTAGTGAGCTTTTCCAGTGCATAGAAGAACACGGAGCCGATCATGCCATGCTGCCGGTCGAGAATGCGTTGGCGGGCACCGTTCCCCAGTCATATGAGCTGCTGATGGAGCACGATCTGCGGGTGCAGGGGGAGGTTATTTTGCACGTCCGCCATTCACTGCTGGCACCGCCTGGCATGACTCTTGCCGATCTGCAGCGTGTCCGATCCCATCCCCAGGCGCTGGCACAATGTGAAAAATTTCTGCGGCGCTATGGCTTGGAGACTGAGCCGTGGTATGACACGGCGGGCAGCGCCCGCGACCTTGCGGCGGCGCCCATTCCGGGTGTGGGAGCGATTGCCAGCCCGCTGGCTGCGGAGCTTTATGGGCTGGAAGTGATTGAACCGAATATTGAGGATGTGCCGTTCAATTTTACGCGCTTCTTTATCATTGGCTACGACGATCCACCGCGTGCCGAGCACAACAAGACTTCTCTGGTATTTGCCACCCGGCATCGTCCGGCGGCGCTCTACGAATGCCTTGGAGAATTCGCCGAACGGAAGATCAATCTGACCAAGATCGAGTCGCGTCCCCGCCGCAACCGTCCCTGGGAATACATTTTCTATCTGGATTTCGAGGGCCACTGGCAGGACCCGGTGTGTGAGGAGGCACTAGTTGCTCTGTTACGGCGGGCCTCCTTTGTCAAAATGCTGGGATCGTACCCTGCGGCCCAGAAGATCGTTGCTAACAATGGCAGTATGACGTCGGAGAATGGCAAATGAAAAAACCGATTGATGTGGCGATTCTGGGGGCAACCGGTGCAGTAGGCCAGCGGTTCATACAGCTTTTGGAAGGGCATCCCTGGATGCGCGTCGCCGCTGTCGTGGCCTCCGATCGCAGCGCCGGAAAGCCGTATCGAGAAGCGACAAACTGGGTGCTCAGTGGGCTGCCGCCTGCCGACGTGGCGGGTCTGCCCGTACTGCCGCTGGGTGCACCCCTCGACACACCGCTGGTCTTTTCCGCTCTGCCGTCTTCAGTGGCTGCTGAGCGGGAGCTTGAACTGGCTGCAGCAGGCCATGTCGTATGCTCTAATGTGAAGTCGCACCGTATGGCTGCTGATGTGCCGCTGTTGATTCCGGAAGTCAATGCCGGGCATCTTGACCTCATTCACGTGCAGCGTTCGCGGCGCGGCTGGAGCGCCGGCGCGCTGGTGACCAGCCCAAACTGCACCACCACACCGGTGGTGATGGCGCTGGCAGCTCTCAAGCCGTTTGGAATTTCGAAGGTCAGCGCGGTCAGTATGCAGGCGATCAGCGGGGCTGGCTATCCCGGTGTGGCGTCGCTGGATATTTTCGACAACGTCATTCCCTATATTCCAGGGGAAGAAGAAAAGCTCGAATCCGAGTCCCGTAAAATGCTGGGTACGCTGACCGGCACCCACATTGCGCCCCTGGAAGCCATATTCAGTGCGCAGTGTAATCGGGTGCCTGTGCTTGACGGGCATCTTGTCGCTGTATCGATTGCACTGGAGTCTGCACCGTCGTTGGACGAGGTCAAATCCGCGTGGGAGAACTTCACTGGCCCGGATGTTGTTGCCTCGCTACCGAGCGCTCCGGAGCATCCGCTGGTTGTTCGTGATGCTCCCGACCGTCCACAACCTCGCCGTGATCGCGATGAGGGTGCCGGTATGAGCACGGTTGTCGGGCGTC
>JALSTC010000117.1 GCA_026983935.1 Ardenticatenia bacterium | reverse complement strand
GTGCACGGGATCGGTGCTGGGCAGAAGCTGGGCCACCAGCGCATGGCCGCCCTCATGATAGGCCACGCGGCGGCGCACGTCTTCCTTGAGCGGCATCTTGCGCTGCAAACCGGCAACCACGCGCTCAATGGCCAGGTCAAAATCGGCCATCGTCACGCGGTCGCTGTTGCGGCGCACGGCCAGCAGCGCGGCTTCGTTGACGATGTTCGCCAGGTCTGCGCCGGAGAAACCGGGCGTGATCTTCGCCAACCGGTCGAGGTCTACGTCGTCGGCCAGGGCGACATTGCGCGTGTGGATTTCCAGAATCTGCCGCCGGCCCTCTTCTGTCGGCAGCGTGACCTGAATCTGCCGGTCGAAGCGTCCGGGCCGCAGCAGGGCCTTGTCCAGCACTTCCGGGCGGTTGGTGGCGGCCATGATCACCACGCCCTGATTGGGTTCGAAGCCGTCCATTTCGGTCAGGAGCTGGTTGAGCGTCTGCTCGCGCTCATCATTGGTGATCACACGGCCCACCGTGCCGCGTGCCTGGCCGATGGCGTCAATTTCATCAATGAAGACAATGCAGGGGGCCTGTTTCTTGGCCTGTTCAAAGAGATCGCGCACACGGGCCGCGCCCACGCCGACGAACATCTCCACGAAATCGGAGCCGCTGATCGAGAAGAAGGGCACGCCCGCCTCCCCGGCGACGGCCTTCGCCAGCAGTGTTTTGCCCGTGCCCGGCGGCCCGACCAGCAGCACGCCTTTGGGCAGCTTCGCGCCCAGCCGGGTGAAGCGCTCCGGGTTCTTCAGGAATTCGATGATCTCCTTCAGCTCGACTTCGACCTCCTCTGCGCCACCGACATCGGAGAATTTGACGCCCGTCATCTCTCCGGCGATCTGTCTGGCGCGGCTCTTGCCGATGGACATCACCCCGGCCCCGGCCTGGCCCATCTTGCGGTAGAACCAGTACCACAGCGCCAGCAGCGGCAGCATGGGGATGATCCAGCCCAGGATATCGGTTAGCAGGCCGTTGGCGGGCGCTTCTTTGGCAAAGGTCACGCCGGCATCTTCCAGGTCTTTGACCAGATCGGGGTCATCCACGCGCACGGTGTTGACGGTCTCCAGGATGGTCTGGTCGCCCTGACTGTCAGTGCTGTCTGCCGGTGTCCGGGTGTAGAAGATGCGTTCGTCGGTCAGGGTGACGGTGTCAATCCGTCCGGCGGCCAGATCATCGCGGAACTGGCTGTAGGGTACTTCGGTCTGGCTGATGAGCAGCGGGTCGAAGATCAGCCCCTGGAAAAGCCACATCAACAGCAGTGCCCCGATAAAGTAGGCAATGGAGAACTGCGTCTGTTTGCGCTGTTTCTCGTCCATGCGCTTCTTTCCTCCGGATAGATGGCGGGTTCGCTTTTATCTTATCAAAGCGGATAGGATTTGCGAATCAGGACGACTGCGGGCCTGCCCGGAGGCAGCAGCCCGCAGCGACATTACATAGTCATACGTCTGACAGCGATGACGATCGCTAGAACGCTTCGTCCGTCTTCCAGACTTCCCAGACCTTACCGACCAGCTCCGGGCCGGGCTTGAGCGTTGTCCTGCCGGGCTGCCAGCCGGAAGGCGTGGCTTCCCCGGTGGCGCGTACATGCTGGAAGGCCTTGACCTGACGGATCAGCTCGGCGACGTTCCGCCCGACCGGCGGCGTCAGCACTTCCATGGCCTGAATCACGCCGTCCGGGTCGATCAGGAAGCGGCCCCGGATGTCTACACCGGCCTCTTCATCATAGACTCCGTAGATGCTGCCGATGCGCCCGCCGGAATCGGAGAGCATCGGGAAGGGGACTCCGCCCTCCACCATCTTGGAGAGTTCCTGCTCCTGCCAGATTTTATGGGTGAAGTGGCTGTCTGTGCTGACCGAGAGCACCTGAACGTCCAGCGCCTGGAGTTCGTCATATTTGGCGGCAACTGCCGACAACTCGGTCGGTCAGACGAAGGTGAAGTCGCCGGGGTAGAAGCAGAGAACAACCCAGTGGCCTTTGTAGTCCGAGAGCTTGATGTTCTTGAAGCCGCCGTCCACGTAAGCGGTGGCCTCAAAATCCGGGGCAGGCTTGCCCACACGTGCGGTCATCTTGACTTCCTCCTTTGTAGGTGAATCGGTTGGCTGTCCGCCAGCGGGCGCTTCAACAAGCGGCCCGCGTGCGGGTTGCACACAGGATACATCCTGTTCGGTCATCATCCCTCCTTCTTTTTGTGGATGGACGCTGTCTTATTAGATGCAGGAACGGCCAATATGATGCAAAAATGCTTATGATTCGCCGTCGGGCGGGGGTGATTCCAGGCGTTTGACGGCGCGTTCAAACTTGCGGCGGGGCAGCATGACCCGCCTGCCACAGCCCAGGCATCTGATGCCGATGTCTGCGCCAACGCGGTAGACCGTCCATCGCGTGCTGCCGCAGGGGTGTGTCTTGCGCATGATGGCGATGTCGCCGATGTGGATGTCGAGAGGCATGGCTGCTGACAGCTTGTTTGAACAGGCGCTACCGATCACCGCGATTATATACATACGCATTATAGCACGGGTGGGGCGTGGGGTGCGTGGTATAATCGCGGGAATGTACCCGATTTTGGGACAGGCTTTACCGTGAAAAGCGGCGGTGGCCACACGATGGCCATTCTCTGGCTGTTCACCACAGGGGCCTGGTTGATGCTGTTCTGGTAGCGCGGCCTGTGGCCTGAGTCACAGACGGTGTGGGCAACCCACAAAAGAATCGGGATGATCTTTAAGGAGGGCGGCTTGTTACTTTTCGGCAATCCAACGCTGGCGAATCTGATCAGCATCGGGCTGGCGATGCTGATCGGGATGACCATCCATGAATTCATGCACAACTACGTCGCCTGGTTGATGGGCGATCCGACACCGGAGCGTCAGGGCCGCCTGACGCTCGATCCGCGTGTGCATATTTACTGGCCGGGCTGGTTGATGTGGGTGATCATTGGCTTCGGCATCCTGGGGCTGGCACCCATCAATCCGGGGCTGATGAACTATCCGCGGGTGCGCTGGGCCAACCAGTTAAGCCGTGTGCAGCGATATGGGCTTTCCGTGCTGGCAGGGCCGCTGGGCAACCTGCTGGTGGCCGTGATCTTTGCCGTGCCGTTCCGTATATTGATAGCCACCGCGCCGCAGGTGCTTTTTACCACGCCGGTTATCCTGGGGAATACGAATTTCCTGCCCAGCCTGGGCAAGCTGTTGAACGATATGGTTTTCTGGAATCTGCTGATGATGTTTTTCAACCTGATTCCGCTGGGCATGATAGACGGGCGGCATATCCTCAAGATGTTCCTGCCGCCGGAGATGCATTATCAGTACGACGCCTTCCAGGATCAGTACGGCAATTTCGTCCTGCTGGGCCTGATCATGCTTTCGTTCATCGGCATCAACATTTTTGGGCCGCTGATTCTGGGGCCGACCAACGCCCTGACGCGCCTGCTGCTGGGCTGACGATGAGCAGCGTCCTGACACGGCTGCGTCAGGGCCTCCGCGCCCTGACGGTCTGGCTGCGTCCGCTTGATGAATCGCCGGCTGCCGCCGTGCTCACGCCGGAGCAGATGCGTCTGTTCCGGCGGATGCGGCGCAGTGAGCGGCTGCACAGCCTGAACGTGCTGCACACGCTGCGGGCTGCGGGACATAAGGATCGCGACCTGCTGGTGGCGGCGCTGCTGCATGACGTGGGCAAGACCGTCGCGCCGTTTTTCTTTCATGAGCGGGTGCTGGTCGTGCTGGTGAAAAAGATCGCGCCCGCGCTGTACGCACGCTGGGGGCAGGGTAAGCCGCACGGCTGGCGGCGGCCCTTTGCCATCAGCCTGCGCCACCCGCAGTGGTCGGCGGAGATGGTGGCCGATGCCGGGGGCAGCGCCCGCGCCGTTGAGTTGATCCGCCGTCATCAGGAGCAGATCAACGGGCCGCCCGGCGACGAGACAGAGCGGCTGCTGCTGCTCCTGCAGGCGGCGGATGACTCGAACTGACATGATCGCGCGACATCCGGGAGGATGAATGCCTGTGTTGGGCGGACTTGAATCGGGGGCCGGGCTGGATGTGGTCATCTGGCTGCAGGCGCATGGCAACGGCTTTTTTGATGCGTTGGGTATCGCACTGCACGCGGCGGGCAGCGAAGTGTTCTACCTGGCGATGCTGGCCCTGCTGATGTGGGCGGTAGACCGGCGGCTGGGTGTGCGCCTGCTGTTCGCGCTGATACTGGCCTCTGTCGTGACGGAGACCCTCAAGAATCTGTTCCAGACGCCCCGCCCGCATCTGGCCTATCCTGAGCAGGTAACGGCGCTGGTCGCGCAGGGCGGCTTCGGGATGCCGAGCGGCCATGTGCTGATCGGGCTGGTCGTGTGGGGCTATCTGGCCTGGCGGTTGAGGCGGCGGGCGGTCACACTACTGGTGGGCGGCTATGTGCTGCTGCTGGGCTGGTCGCGGATGTATGTGGGTGTCCACTATCCGCAGGATGTGCTGGTCGGGCTGATCGTCGGCGGGCTGCTGCTGTGGGGCTACGTGCGCTTTGCCGACGGCGTGGCGGCGTGGTGGTGGCGGGCATCTTTGGGAGGACAGATAGCCGTGATCGTGGCCTGCAGCCTGCTGGTTGTGCTGCTGACGGTGGGCAGCGCCGATGGGCTGGCGCTGGGCGGGCTGCTGCTGGGAATCGGCCCCGGCCTGCTCTGGGCGGAGCGGTCGGCGCGATTTTCGGCACGGGGCAGCCTGTGGCGGCGTGGCCTGCGTCTGGGGGGCGGATTGGTGATCCTGCTGGCC
>JALSTC010000116.1 GCA_026983935.1 Ardenticatenia bacterium | reverse complement strand
GTGGTGTGGGAATTACATGGTGGCCGAGGGTGGAGAGCCGGTGATCATCGATCCGGCGGTCTACTACGGCCACCGCGAGATTGACCTGGCGATGACCGAGCTTTTCGGCGGATTTTCGCCGCGATTCTACGCCGCCTATAATGAAGCGTATCCGCTGGACGGCTATGAAGATCGCCGTCTGCTGTACCAGCTTTATCCGCTGCTGGTGCATATGAATCTGTTCGGCGGCGGCTATGGGGGCCGCGTGGACAGCATCGCCCGGCATTATGTGGGATGACCGGGCAGGGAGTCAGGAGTCCAGATACCAGAGGCAAGAGGAAAGAGCGGCAGGCGTCGAGTGAAGGAAGGCGATGTTCGGAATGTGAAGCGGGCGAAAAGCGCCGCTGGAGGTCAAAATCCCCGGCTGAGCAGGCAAAGCCCGGATTGATCCGGCATTCTCACGGGATGGCATCTGTGCCGGTCCAACTTTCAGTGGGCTGGGCCTGCCCGGCAATTCCGGGACCACCTTTGAGATGGATGCATATTGACCGTGTTGAGTGAAATGTGAAGGGAGTTTTTGTGATGACGAAGAAAATGAAGCGATGGAGCCTGTTGTTAACCGTGCTGCTGCTGGCCGGTATTGCGCTGACCGCCGCCGCGCAGGGCGGCGAGGACGAACCCATCACCACACGCAGCACACCGCCCGATCCTGCCCGGGTGACGCTGGTGGAAGCTGCCGCCGATTTTCAGCGCCCGCTGCTCGCCACCCATGCCGGGGACGGCTCCGGCAGGCTGTTTGTGGTGGAGCAGATCGGGCGCGTGTGGATCGTGCAGGATGGTGAGCGGCTCCCCGCGCCGTTCCTGGATGTCTCGAATATCATCACGCCGGGCGTGGGCAGCGGCTACTCGGAGCGTGGGCTGCTGGGGCTGGCCTTCCATCCCGATTACGCCGAAAATGGGCGCTTTTTCATCAACTATACCGACGGCAGCGGCAATACTGTCGTGGCCGAGTATACCGTTTCCGCCGATGATCCGGATGCCGCTGATTTTGCGAGTGCCCGCGTGCTGCTGCGTGTGGAACAGCCTTTCGCCAATCACAACGGCGGGCATCTGGCCTTTGGCCCGGATGGCTATCTGTATATCGGGCTGGGGGACGGCGGGTCGGCGGGCGATCCGCTGGCCAACGGCCAGAATCCCTGGACACTGCTCGGATCGCTGCTGCGCATTGACGTGGATTCGGAGGAAACGCCCTACGGCATCCCGGAGGACAATCCCTTTGTGGGGGTCGGGCTGGGTCAGCCGGAAATCTGGGCGTGGGGGCTGCGTAACCCCTGGCGCTTCAGCTTCGACCGTGCCACCGGCGATCTGTATATTGGCGATGTGGGGCAGGATTTGTGGGAGGAGATCGACTTTCAGCCGGCGGACAGCCCCGGCGGGGAAAACTACGGCTGGAACCGCTATGAAGGCACGCATCCCTATTCCGGTGGCCCTGCGCCACAGGATATGGTGCTGCCCATTCTGGAATACGCCCACAGCGAGGGCGGTTGTTCCGTGACGGGCGGCTACGTCTACCGGGGCGAGGCGCTGCCTGACCTGCAGGGCGTGTATTTCTACGGCGACTGGTGCCTGGGCAACATCTGGGCGGCCTACCGCAACGAAGCGGGCGAGTGGCAGTCTGACCTCTTCATGCCGCAGACGGGTTATATGATCAGTTCGTTCGGCGAAGATGAGGCGGGCGAATTATACGTGGTGGATTACAACGGGCGCATCCTGCGCTTTGAGACGGCAGGCTGACAGCAGCCAGGCACAGCACAGATTCCAAATTAAGCACGGATGATGCAGACCAAAACAGATGATCACGGGTCGTGTCCAGCCGAATCCGTGATCATCTGCCTTTCCCATCGGGGATGCTGTGTCACACTATCTCGCGGCGGGTGAGGGTCAGGCGTAGCGTATACTGGTCGAATCGCCGACGTTGACCGTGCGGAACTGACCTTCCAGAACGGCGTGGCGTCCGACAAGGCTGTGTTCCAGCAGCGCGTTTTTCACCACCGAGTCGGAGTCAATGATGGAGTCACGGATGACGCAGTTTTCCACGACGCAGTCAGCGCCCAGTGTGACGTAAGGGCCGATCACCGAATTGGTGATGCGGGCGGAGGGATCGATGTAGACGGGCGAGATGATCACGGAGCCATCGGCCTGCACATCATGGGCATTGTCGCGGCCCCGTTTCAGCAGCAGGCGGTTGGTCTCCAGCACGGCGTCTGCCGTCCCGGCGTCCAGCCATTCATCCACCTCGGCCACGCGGAACTTCGTCCCGCGATCCACCATGATCTGGAAGGCATCGGCCAGGTAGTATTCGCCTTTGGTCTGGCGGTCTTCGCGCATCTGGGTTTCGATGGCGTCCAGCATGGCTGCCGAGTCGCGGATGTAGTACATGCCGATCACGGCCAGCCGGTTTTCCATGCTGTCCGGCTTCTCCACAAAGTGTGTGACGATGCCCTCCTCATTGACGGCAGCCACACCAAAGCGGCGCGGATCCTCCACCTCCTTGACGAAAGCGACGGCTTCCGCGTCGGTATCTGCCAGGAAGCCGAGATCGGTCTCAAAGATGGTATCCACAAACAGGATCAGCACCGGCCCTTCGATGGCTTCTTTGGCCAGATAGATAGCGGGCGACTGGCCGTTAAGCTCCTTCTGCTCAAAGTAGCGGCTGGGCTTATCCCCGTAGTTTTCCCTGACATAGGCCTCGATCTGGTCACCCAGATAGCCGACGATAAAGATGTACTCATCAATAGGCAGGTCCTGCAGTTTATCCAGCAGGTGGCCGAGCACCGGCTTGCCCGCGACATTGATCAGCGGCTTGGGGCGGCTGTAGGTGTGCGGGCGGAGCCGCGTGCCGAATCCGGCCAGAGGGATGATGACTTTCATAGATGGATTCCTCACATTTTCTTGAGAGAGGGTGTGCTTCAATCTGGTGGTGAAACGCGCACGCCCCACACACCCCGGAATAAATTCCAGGGCAGAGCAGGTAAAGTCCAGATGAATCTGGACCCCTCGCGGCCTGATCCTTTACTCACCATCCTGCCGGGCCTGTGATTTCAGTCGCAGGCGGTGTGACGCGGCCCATCATCTTCTCCTCGCCACCAGATGAAATGCACCCCTGAAAAATACGATACACGTCATTACCTGTGACACGCCGGGCATGGCAGGCCCTCACCCGAATTCCTTCATTATCCCAGCGGCGGACGGCGGGTGTGCCAGTCGGTTGCCTGCTGGTAGAGATGCCCGACGCGCAGCACACGCCCTTCCTCGAAGGCGGGGCCGAAGAGCTGCAGGCCGATGGGCAGCCCGGCAGTGTCAAAGCCGCAGGGCACAGAAAGGCCGGGGATGCCTGCCAGACTGGCCGAGAGCGTGAACACATCCGAAAGATACATTTGCAGCGGATCGTCGGTCTTTTCCCCGATCTTGAAGGCGGTGGTCGGGGAAACAGGCGCGGCGATCACGTCCACCTGCTCAAAGGCTTTCTCGAAGTCGTCCTTGATCAGCGTGCGGACTTTCTGCGCTTTCAGGTAGTAGGCGTCGTAGTAGCCCGTCGAAAGCGCATACGTGCCCAGCATGATACGCCGCTTGACTTCCGGGCCAAAGCGGCGGCCCCGCGTCGCCTTATACGTCGCCCACATGCTGCCTTCATCTTCGCGCGGGCCGTAGCGCACGCCGTCAAAGCGGGCCAGGTTTGCCGATGCTTCTGCGGGGGCGACCAGGTAGTAGACCGACAGGCTGTACCGCGTGTGCGGCAGGCTGATCTCGACGATCTCCGCGCCCAGTTCGGCCAGTTTGTCTACCGCTGCACGGACGGCTGCCTCGACCTCCGGCTGGATGCCTTCGATGAAGTATTCCTGTGGCAGCCCGACGCGCAGGCCCTTCAGGTCGCCGTCATTCAGCGCGGCCACGTAGTCCGGCACAGGGGTGGGCATACTGGTTGAATCGCGGGAATCGTGCCCGGCGATGATGTTCATCAGGCGGGCGGCATCTTCCACCGTGCGACCAAACACGCCAACCTGATCCAGCGACGAGGCGAACGCGATCAGGCCGTAGCGGGAGACGCGCCCGTAGCTTGGCTTGAGCGCCACCACGCCGCACAGCGAGGCAGGCTGACGCACACTGCCGCCGGTATCCGTGCCCAGCGCGCCAAGCGCCATGCGGGCCGCAACCGCCGCCGCGCTGCCGCCGCTGCTGCCGCCGGGCACGCGCTCCAGGTCCCAGGGATTGTGCGTGGTGAAGTAGCCGGAATTTTCCGTGCTGGAACCCATCGCAAATTCGTCGGTGTTGGTCTTGCCGAGCATCACCGCCCCGGCATCGAACAGGTTTTGCACGGCGGTGGCGGTGTAGGGCGGCACAAAGCCTTCCAGGATGCGGCTGCCGCAGGTCGTCGGCACGCCCTCCGTGCAGAGCACATCCTTGATGGCCAGCGGGACGCCCAGCAGGGGAGCCGTCTCGCCAGCCGCCCGACGTTTGTCGGCGGCGGCAGCCTGCTCCAGGGCAAGATCAGGAGTGACGGTCAGGTAAGCCTTGACCTGTGAATCCAGGCGGGTAATGCGATCCAGGTGTGCCCGGGTCAGTTCGACCGATGAGATTTCACCGGTGTTTAGTTTTTCCAGGGCCTCGGAGAGGGTGAGGTCAATCATCGTCGTCTTTCCATCACAATGGGATAAAAGCAAGCCGCCGTATTATAACACGCCCGCCGGGTGAAAACGTTACGAGCAGTCCACCGGGCAGGAGTTTGCATCCTCGCCGATGCCGGGATCGCAGAGCAGGTCGCCACAGT
>JALSTC010000115.1 GCA_026983935.1 Ardenticatenia bacterium | reverse complement strand
CCGTTACCTCAGCTATCAGATCGCCGATGTATTGATTCCGTTCACCGGGCCTTATCGTCCGCTGGCTGTCGGTCTGGGAACGCTGGCTTTCTGGATCATGGTTGTGGTAACCCCAAGTTTTGCTCTAAAGAAACGGCTACTGGGCCATCGTGCCTGGAAGCTGCTGCACTATGCCAGCTACGCCGCTTTCGCTCTGGTGACCATCCATGGTCTCGCTGCAGGCACCGACAGTGGGCATACCGGCTTCCGCCTGCTGATCGGAATCAGTGTGCTGATGTCGGTGATTCTGTTGGGTTATCGCCTGGGAGCCAGGCGGCAAACAGGCAGCAAACGCGCCTCGCCAGGGCACGCACGCGCACGCCGCGGTCACAGCGCCACATCCCGGACGGCTGCACAGCAGCGGGAAACTCGTACAGCATCCGGTTCTACCGCATCAGTTCGACAGGGGTAGACGCACCTCAAAGACAGCCCCCTGACCGGGGCCATCACTTTTTGCCGTGATGGCCCCATTGCAGCGCTCCAGTACTGCGTTAACAATGGACAGCCCCAGCCCTGTGCCGGGTATATGCTGGCGGCGTGCATCCTCGGCACGAAAGAAGCGCTCAAACAGCCGCTCAGCCGCCTCGGCATCGAATCCCTGGCCGGTATCACTGATTGTAAGCTGGAGGGAGTCGGAATCTGCCACTACTTGCAGGCGCACCCGCCCCCCCGATGGCGTATATTTCAGGGCATTGCTGAGCAGATTGTCCAGGATGATATGAAGATCACTTGCCGCGATGGCAGCAGATGGCAGCGTCGTTGGTATTTCTGCCTGGAAGTCCACCCCACGTTCACGGGCGCGGATATGCCAGTTGCGGGCAGCGTCCCTGAAAAAAGCCGCTGAATCTTCAGGGGGATCGTCAGCCTGGTGGCGGTCTTCATCCAGACGTGCCAGCGCCAACAACTGGTTGATCAGCATTGCCATACGGTCAACTTCGGCGGCTGCTTCCTTCAGGTAAGTGGCCCGCTGTGCCTCCGGCAGCGTTTCATTTTGCAATGCATCAATCCGCAGCTTCAAGGTCATCAACGGCGTGCGTAATTCATGCGCCGCATTACTGACAAAACTACGCTGTGCGGTCAGCAGGCCGTTGATACGTTCCGCCATGAAGTTGAAAGCATGTCCCAGTTGGCCGAGTTCATCCTCGGATTCAACAGTCACACGTTCGTCCAGCACACCCTCAGCAATACGCATTGCCGATCTGGAGAGCTGCTGCAGAGGGCGGGTCAGCGTCCGCCCGAACCAGAAGCTGGCCGCAATAACCAGCACCAGTATCGGCAGCATGGCCCCGGCAAGCTGCCACCACCCACGCTCCGCTTCTTCATACGCAGGTGCCATCAGGGATGATGCCCGCAGAACGCCGATCGTCTCCCCTTCGTAGCTCACTGGCACAGCAACATAAGCGCGATCCTCACCGTTTTCATCGGTGCGTACTGTGCGCCCTGATGTGCCATTTAAGGCAGCACGCACTTCAGGCGTCTCTGGTAGTTGAGTCAAAATCGGATAGCGGGGCGTATAAGTACTGGCCAGCACGCGCAGGTCGGTATCCATGAGCGTGAACGCCCATTCATGGTGGGCGTAACGTTGTAACAACGCCTGGAGTTCAGCATAACTATCTTCCCCCTCCCGAACATGCTCCAGCACCTCCACAAGCGCATTAGCGGCAGTCAGCGCGCCCGCTTCCAGGTCACGCTGAAAAAACTCCACCGTAGCGTCCTGTAGCTGCAATCCGGCACGTAGAAAGAGAGCCAGTCCCCCCACAATTGTGATCGAAACAAAAACCAGGAATAGTTTCTGGCGTATCCCCAGCCCGGACATCATTCCTGCGCCTTTTCGACCGGGGCGGCGAATCTGTACCCAATGCCGCGTATAGTTTGAAAATAGACGGGCTGTCCGGGGTTATCCTCCAGCTTGGAGCGCAGCCAGCTCATATGGACGTCCAGCGTCCGTGTATCACCCAGCCAATCTGTCCCCCAGACTCGATCGAACAGTTCATCTCGGGTGACCACCCGATCATGGTTGGACATCAGCAGGACAAGGATATCGTATTCTTTCTGACGCAGGTTGATCGCCTCCCCCCGCCGTGTCACCGTTCGCGTCGCCAGGTTAACTTCGATATCCCCGGCACGCAGCAGCGTGACATGATTTTCTTCCGTGTCGAGTGTGACGCGGCGCAGCATCGCTTTGACATGCGCATGCAGCGCCTGGAAGCTGAACGGTTTGATCAGGTAATCGTCGGCTCCCAATTCAAGCCCCCGAACGCGGTCTACTGTGTCATCCAGCGCTGTGAGCATGATGATCGGCACCGGGCTTTGCTGGCGGATGGCATGGCAGATATCCCAACCGCTCATCCCCGGTATCATGATATCCAGAATGATGACATCTGGTGCTAGAGACAATGCCTTCTTCAGGCCATCTGGCCCGTCATTCGCCACGGAAACAGTATAGCCTGCATCCTCGAACGCCTGCTTGAGCGGGGTAGTAATCATTGGATCGTCATCAATCAATAGAATATGCGACATTTAGCAACCGTTTCCTCCGTCTCTTCACACTTCAAGTTTGTAACCAACACCACGTTCTGTATGGATATACCGGGGATTATCCGGGTCTGGTTCCACCTTCCGGCGCAGGTGCCAGATATACCGACGAATGTAGCCTACCTCTTCCGCATATTCTTCTCCCCAGACACGGGCAACGAGCTGCTCCTGGGTGAAGACCCGTCCCGGCTCATGGATCAATACCTCCAGCAGTTTGAACTCGGTAGGGGTTAGTTCCAGGGGGACACCATCACGAGTGACCAGATGGCGTACCGGATCGAGCATGAGGCCACCAACCTGCCAGACCTGCGGCGGATGGCGCTGGCCCTCCGCACGTTTGAGCACTGCCTCAACACGCGCAGCCAGCTCGGCAAAGCTGAACGGCTTGGTCACATAGTCATCACTGCCCAGCCGAAATCCCTGGAGTTTATCAGGCTCACTCCCCCGCGCTGTCAGAAGAATAACCGGCAGGTCAGACAGATCACGAATACGCTCAAGCGTCTGCCAGCCATCCAGCCGCGGCATCATGACGTCAAGAATGACAAGATCGGGCCGCTCCTCAAACACCATGCGCAGACCCTCGCGCCCATCGGTCGCATGGAGCATCGAATATCCCTGCCGTTCCAGATACTCCCCCAGCAAGGTATGTAGTGATTGATCGTCGTCAATGAGCAAGATGCGTGCCACCGTTGATTACCTCAGTATACTATGCATTCTGATCCGCGCCCGCGTCTGTCGGCAGTGTCAGATGAAAAGTAGCGCCCTCGCCAGGAATGCCGGCGCTCTCAACCCATATCTTACCGTTATGCGCCGCAACCAGCTTATGGCAAAAATACAGTCCCAGGCCATATCCCGGCGTCCCATTTTCACCATTACCTCTGCCCCGATAAAACATTCCAAATAACTGCTGCTGATCTTCAGGCGGAATTCCCACGCCCTGGTCGCTGATCGTCAAATGCACACAATCCCTTTCCTGAGCCGCGCCGATATGAATTTCACCGCCATCGGGGGAGTATTTAACTGCATTGTTCAACAAATTGGCCAGAACATCAGTCAGACGATCTTCATCCGCCCAAACAGGAGTCAATTGGGACGGCACATTGACTTTCAAACTGTAGCGTCCGTCAGGCACAATGCATCGCTCCGCAACCTTATGGATCAAAGGCCGCACAGCTACAGGTCCCGGGTTCAACTGCAGGTGTCCCGCCTCCAGAGCGGATACATCCAGAATCTGACGCACCAGATTGCTAAGGCGGACAACCTCGGACTGGACAACCCGCAGCATATGGGGAGTCGGCTCTTTGCAAAGTTCGTCAGCTTGCAAGATCAACTCCAGTCCCCCCTGTATGTTGGTCAGCGGCGCACGAAGCTCATGCGACACCAGCGAGACGAATTCTGATTTGAGCTGGTCAAGCTGGCGAAGCTGCTCATTGGCTCGCGTCAACTCTGCCGTCCGGGCGGCAATGCGGGCTTCAAGGTCACTGTTCAATGTCTGAATGGCCCTGTATGCCTCAGCAAGCTGAAACAGCTTATGGCTGATCCAGGTCAGCACAAAGAAGCTGCAGGACGGCCCGATTACACCAAAGAAAACAACTTCAAAGCTGAAATTGTTATCAAAACTACCGCGACCCCAAAGATGTTCGCGAGCCTCAAAACCCAGGGCGATAAGAAACAGCACCACGGCAAGAATCCAGCGAATATACATGACCTGTCTTGCCAGGTGGGCTGTTTGATTGGTTTCTGGTCCGTTCGACAGGGTAGACATAGCCGACACCCTCCGTGCTCACCGTTTCCTTCGATTATAGACAAAGACGCCCAGTTTTCTATATTACCGATTACTTATGCGGGAGGTACAGAGAATAGGCTTTCACTGTCGAGGTTTTACTTTTATAGCAGACAGGGGGCAGCGCATGGCCGCCCCCTTATCCGCTTCATTTCCAGCACCTGAAGCAGTTACCCTTGCTGAAGCATCCCCTCCAGGTCGGTGATGACTTCTTCGTAGTCACCACGATCCAGGTCTTCCAGCAGTTCCTCGATGGCAGCATGCTGCTGGGCATCCGTGCTCAGGTCAAGCGCCTCGTTCAGCTCCTCTTCCACCCGATCCCAGTCCTCCTCACGGGCAGCGTCCAGCGCGGCACCCAGCTTGCTCTCCACCGGCGACATCTCGGCACCACCGCCAACCATCCCCTCCAGGTCGGTGATGACTTCTTCGTAGTCACCACGATCCAGGTCTTCCA
>JALSTC010000114.1 GCA_026983935.1 Ardenticatenia bacterium | reverse complement strand
TGGATCAGCCGCGCTGCCATCACGCCGCCGATCCCGCCGATCCCTTCGATGAGCAGGGAACTTTGAGGCACGGTGATCCTTTCTATCCTGATTCTCCTGATTCGGCGAGCAGGCTGTCCGCTATTCCTGTTCCTGCATGATTTCTTCCACGCGGTCTATGGTGACGCTGTAGTATTTGGCTTCCGGATGGTGGATGACGATGGCGGCGGTGCTCTGCTCCGGTATGAGCTGGTAGGACGCGGTCAGGGACATGCCCAGTTCTTCCGTCGCTGCCGGGAGCAGCCGGAACACGGTTTCGTGGTCGCTCAGGTCGGGGCAGGCCGGATAGCCCCATGAGTAGCGCTTGCCCTGCTCAGCGGCCAGCCCCAGCTCACGCCGGATGTGCTCGTGCACGTAATTGGCGGTCGCTTCTGCCGTCTGGACGGCCAGCCCGTGGAAGAAGTAGGCTTCGCTGTAGTTGTCCGCCTCCTGCAAGCGGTTGAAGGCCTCGGTTGCTTCTTTGCCCGCCGTGACAACCTGAAAAGCGGCCACGTCTACCTGCCCGGAGTCCACTGGAGCGAAATAGTCGCTCAGGCAGAGAAACTCGCCTTTGTCCTGGCGCGGGAAGTGGAAGCGGGCGGTTTCGATGCGTTCGGCGTCTGCGCTGTCATCCGCTTCAGCAAAGGGCCGCCAGTCCCAGATGATGAGATCGTCGCCTTCACTGTTGACGGGGAAGTAGCCGTAGACTCCCTGAGGGCGCAGCGTCTTCTGCCGCAGCGCTTCCCGCTGCATCCGTGCCAGCCGCTCCTCGAATTCCGCTTCCAGCTTCTCCCATTCCTCGCCGTGCGTATTTTTCGCGCCCCAGGAGAGCCGGTAAAGCTCCGGCTTATGGAGGTGCTGGAAGACGATTTCCAGGGGCATATAGCGGATCGTCTTTGCGCCCCAGAAGGGCGGCGTCGGAATCCGGGGGGCCGGTTTGACGCTGCTGCGGCGTCCCGTCCCGGCGGGGCGCTGACGACGCGGCGGTTTGCCCATTTCCTCGTAGGCTTCATCCACAACCTGTGCCAGGAAGCCCTCACGCCGGGCCGGATCGCTCAGGTTGTCCATGACGGACAGCCCTTCAAAGGCGTCCTTGCAGTAGAACACTCCCGGCTCATACAGATCGCCATTTTCCCCCAGGAAGAGGATGCGCCGCCCGAATTTACGGTTGATCGCCGCCCCGCCGATCAGCACCGGATAGGACAGATTGCGGCGGGCCAGTTCGTTGACGATCAGCGGCATCTGTTTGGACGTGCTGACCAGCAGCGCGCTCAGCCCGATGGCGTCGGCATTGTGTTCGACAGCCGCCTCGATGATCGTATTGGCGGGCACCTGCTTGCCCAGATCATGGACGGTGTAGCCGTTGTTGGTCAGGATCGTCTTGACCAGATTCTTGCCGATGTCGTGCACGTCGCCGTAAACCGTTGCCAGCACGACCGTGCCCTTTGATGTGCCTTCCACGCGATCCATGAACTGCTCCAGATAGGCGACGGCCTTTTTCATCACCTCGGCGCTTTGCAGCACAAAAGGCAGGATCAGTTCTCCCGCGCCGAATTTGTCGCCGACTTCTTTCATGGCGGGCAGCAAGACGTTGTTCAGCACACCGACGGCATCCTGCCGCGTCAGGCAGTCGTCAATCAGGGCTTCGACGCCGTCTTTCTTGCGGTGCACGATCTGCCAGTGCAGCGCTTCCTCGCTGGTCATGTCGGCGGTCGGGTCTTCTGTCTCCCCGCCTGTCACCTGTACATCGTGTTCTTCAAAGTACTGGATGAAGCGCGGCAGGGCATCCGGGTCTTTGTTGAAGATCAGGTCTTCTGCCAGCTTGCGCTGCTCTTCCGGGATTTCTGCATAGGGCGTGATGTGCGCCGGATTGACGATGGCCATATCCAGCCCGGCCTGCACGGCATGGTAGAGGAAAACGCTGTTCAGTACGCCGCGTGCTGCCTTGCCGATGCCAAAACTCACGTTGCTGACGCCCAGCACGGTCATCACGCCGGGCAGGTTTTCCTTGATCAGGCGCAGGGCGGCGATCGTTTCCATCGCGTCGTTGCGCAGTTCTTCCTGCCCGGTGGTCAGGGGGAAGGTCAGCGTATCGAAGATCAGGTCTTCCGGAGCAAGGCCGTATTCGGTGGTGGCGATGCGGGTGATGCGCTCCGCGATCTCGTATTTCTTCTCGCGGTCGTGGGCCATGCCCTCTTCGTCAATGGTCATTGAGATCACCGCCGCGCCGTACTTGCGGGCGATGGGCATGATCTGGTCAATACGCTCGCGTCCATTTTCCAGATTGTTGCCGTTGATGATGCCGCGTCCGGGGTAAATGGCCAGCGCGGCCTCCGCCACTTCCGGATCGGTGGTATCGAAAATGAGCGGTACATCAACGGCCATCGCCAGCTTCTTGACCAGCGTGACCATCTGCTCTTTTTCGTCGTCGCGCTCGGTCATCGCCACGCAGACGTCCAGCATGTGCGCGCCGCTGGCGACCTGTCCGCGGGCGATCTCAACGATGCTGTCGTAGTCTTCTTCCAGCAGAAGACGCTTGACTTTGCGGCTTCCCTGGCTGTTGACCCGCTCGCCGATCAGAGTCGGGCCGGGGCTTTGCAGCATGGCCACCGCTTTCATGTTGCTGGAAGCCTGCGGCAGGTGTTCGGGCTGGCGTGGTGCAGGGCGGCGGCGCTCCCGGCGGGCGATGGTCTCCTGCACCGGATGCCCGTGCACCTGTTCGTACAGCCGGGCGATGTGCTCCGGGTTGGTACCGCAGCAGCCACCGACCACGTTCACGCCCCAGCGGGAAAACTCCGCCACCATCTTGCTGAACGGCTCCGGCTCCATCGGGTAAACGGCCTCGCCGTCTACGTTGATCGGCAGTCCGGCGTTGGGCAGCACGCTGATCGGCAGGGTGCTGTGCTCGACGAGGTACTGAATCGGCTGGCGCATGTGCTCCGGGCCGGTGGAGCAGTTGAGGCCGATCACGTCAATCGGCAGGGCTTCCAGCGTCGCCAGTGCGCCGTCAATCTCCGTGCCAAAGAGCATCCTGCCGGAAGTGTCCAGCGTCACCTGCACCTGCAGGGGGATGCGCTGCCCGGACTCCTCAAAGTAGCGGTTGATGCCAACCACCGCCGCCTTGACTTCCAGAATGTCCTGGCTGGTTTCGACCAGCAGCAGGTCTGCGCCACCTTCGACAAGGCCCTGTGCCTGCTCGTAGAATATGTCGGCCAGTTCCTCAAAGGTGATGTCGCTCAGATCGGGGTCGTTGCCGCTGGGCAGCTTGCCGCTGGGGCCGATGCTCCCGGCGACGAAGCGCGGGATGCCCGTTTCCTGCTCGAAGCGGTCACAGAGGCGGCGGGCGATCTGTGCCGCCGTCCGGTTGATTTCCAGCACTTTGTCCTGCAGGCCGTACTCGGCCAGCGTCAGGCGGTTGGAGCGGAAGGTATCCGTCTCGATGGCCTCCGCGCCGACTTCCAGATAGGACGTATGGATCGCCTCGATGATATCCGGGCGGGTGATGACCAGATAGTCGTTGCAGCCGTAGTACTGCTCGCCGCCGAAGTCTTCCGCCGTGAGGTTATAGCGCTGGATGCTGGTGCCCATCGCGCCGTCAAAAACAACAACATGGTCTTCGATGGCATCCAGATAGCGCCGGTTGGTATAGGTCAGGTTATGGTGTCTTGATCCCATGAATCGCACTTCTCCAGTAAAAGCAGCTTGTATTGAGCTGTTATCCGGTAGTATTTATCGGCTCGTAGGTATACACCGGCAGGGCATCGCAGGCCGTGCCATCCAGTACAACGGCATCCGTCGGTACCTGTACCCAGCGCAGCCGATCCATGCCGATGTTGTCCGCCTGTGCCACGCCGGGGTCAAAGCCGATCCAGCCGTCGGTGGTGCGTGCTACCGCCATCGCTTCCACGCCATCCGAAATTGTGGCAAAGACGTTGGAAGTTACATCGGGCTGATAGTAAATGGTATAGGTCGTCCCGGCGGGGAGCACCAGATTGCATGTGGTGATCTCATTTACCGGCCCCTGCGGAACGAAGCGGGCGCATCCCGGATAGCATGAGCACGGCTGCTCCAGCAGGACGCCGCCGCGCTGTATCCATCCGCCGTCCACAGGCGTATCCGGCAGGCTGACCTGATACCAGCCGTCATCGGTGCGCTGCGTGACGGCGATCCAGTGACCCACCGGCAGGATGCCCAGCACTTCCGAGGCAGCATCGGCGCTGGCGTGGATTTCCTGTCCGGCGACGCTTAACTCAGGCCGCTGACTCACCGAACAAACTGCAGCCGGCCCCGACTGATCCACCGTATATGGCCCGGACGGAGTGGGTGTGGCAGAAGGGCCGCAGGCAGCGAGCAGGAGCAGGAGCGCGGCGATCATGCCATAGAACTGCCGGGATAGACTGTTCATGCTTGAAGCCGGTCGGCTGTTTTTCATGATGGATTTTCCTCTACCTGGTTATGTTTACCCTACAACCTCAGGGCGGCTTCCACCGCCAGCCAGAAGAGCTTTTCTCGCACGGATGCCTGCTTATCCCAGTGGCGGCTGTCCCATTCCTCGCCGCTGACGTCGTCTCCGCAGTATAGAATCTGGCCGAAGGTGACGCTCCGGAACTGCGCCACCGCAAAAAATGTGGCGGCTTCCATCTCGACGGTGATGCAACCCTCTTCCCGGCGGCGGGCGATCTTCGCCGGTGTCTCGCGGAAGACGGCGTCGGTTGTCCACGTTTTGCCCATGATGTAGTCCACGCCGTCGGCCTTGAGCACGGCTTCGATGGCGGCTACTGCTGCCGGACTGGGGCT
>JALSTC010000113.1 GCA_026983935.1 Ardenticatenia bacterium | reverse complement strand
CATCGCCTTTGACTAGCTGATTCAAGCACCGGATCGCGGCATGATCATCCGGCGGTACCAGTGACGACTCGCCGTCCAGTGTCAGCGCGACGACACTGCCGCCAGCCCGCCCTGTCTCCACAATCGCCCGCGAATAGATCGCCAGCACCGGGTAGGCCAACCCCGCAATCAGAATCACGACCAGCACCCCGGCAAAGATCACCCGCACTGCAGAGGCCGGACGGATCGCCCAATCCACGTCAGCCAGAATCGTGTAGGCGGCATACGCGCTCGCTACAGACCAGACCAACCATGTCTGGTAGTAAAACTTGAAGACGGTGTTGATCCGGACACCAAAGTTATCCCGCAGATAGAGAAAATCAGGCACCAGTGCCAGCACCGCGCCAACGCCCACCAGCAGCAGCGCAAATCCCGTTGAGGGCGCATACGGCGGCCTGTCGTCCAGATCAATGCGCGGATGGGTGAACAGACGGGCAATAACAACCGCAATCATCCCGCCCAACAGCACCAGCAAAGGCAGCCCGACAACCCGCAGCCTGAGCAGATCCCCCGACAGCAGAAGCAGCCCCCCGGCGGTCTCCACCACCGAATAGACCACGCCGCGTACTTCCGGACGCAGCCAGGCGACCACGCCCAGCACAACCATCGCCAGAAGCAACGCCAGCAGAGCCAGCAGAAGCACCTTAAGCGCCAGTGACCAGTTCAACTCATCCCACCCGCGCCATGCTTCGACACCCAGGAAAAAAGCCAGGATCAGCAGGAACGGCCCGAACATCACAAAGAACTGATGGATGCGCGTCGGGTGGATCACATTCGGCAGCACGCCGCCAAGCTGCGAGCGAAAGCCGATGAAAAACGGTGCGTACAGTACCAGCGTCAGCACAACCATCCAGAGTCCCAGCCGCACCAGCGCCCATCCGTCCTGGCGGGTCAGCCGACCCGTGCCGTTGCGCAGCAAGCGCCGCAGTGCATCCGCGCCGACCAGCACGCCCATATAAATCGGGCCATCCCAGGTATTGAGGAACACCAGCCCACCCAGGCAAACGCCGTATAACAGAATCTCGCGGCGGGTGGGGTCATGATCGCTGAGCAGTAGATTCAGCGCCAACCCCAGCGCCATCGCCGCGAAGGGCAGTGCCAGCACATGCGGATGCATATCCGCCAG
The DNA here is from genome assembly GCA_026983935.1 of Ardenticatenia bacterium. Classification (GTDB taxonomy): domain Bacteria; phylum Chloroflexota; class Anaerolineae; order Aggregatilineales; family Ch27; genus JALSTC01. The sequence goes on along the minus strand of JALSTC010000113.1, from coordinate 3,689 downwards.
CACAAAGCTGAAAGCCGGGAATTCATCAATCGGCTGTACGCCGCTTGGTGCGCCGCTCAGGTCGCGATCGCGGATCACACGGCTGGCCCGGAACCACCACCAGAAGTTCCAGCCGTCCACGTCTTCCGCAGGCGAAGGACGCGGGACATCGCGCTCCTCAATGTCCCAGAAAGCCAGATACCCCGCCGAAGCCGTCCCACTCTGATAGGGCACTTCAATCAGCACAGTTTCCAGGTTGCCCAGCAGCACAGCAAAAAGCATCCCCAGCACGCCAAACGCTACCGCGATCTTCCGCGGGGTCGGTTCACCAGTTTCCCTTCTGCGGATGCGCCAGACACGTGCCCGCACCATGTTATAAACCACGCCGAACACGCCAATGGCGGTCAGGGCAAAGAGCAGCGCGATCATCAGATTGAAGGCCATGCCGCTGGTGACGCCGCTCAGGTTGGCCAGCGCCGCCGCCATGACATAGCCGAAATAGTAGTAGCTGATGGCATAGCCGCTCATCCAGGGATCGTTGGGCGGGAAGGTCTCGCTGCGGCGGATGGCGCTGGTGAAGGCGATCTCCATCGGCTTTTCTGTGCCGGTCAGCGCCGGGTTTGCTGCCCTGAACAGTGCCCAGCCCAAAAACAGGATGACGAACAGGACTTCTGTCAGCAGGACAAGCTTCCAGTTTTCCCGCAGCCAGCGCAGCGGCGATTCTTCACGGCTGCGGATCAGGATGCCCAACGCCAGCACCACCACCGCTGCCAGAATCACGCTGCCGTTGGTGTTCATCACCAGCCCGAGGCTGGTCGCCATCCAGAACACGTAGCCGATCAGCACCATACCCAGCAAACGCACCAGCGTGTAACCGCGATCCGGCAGGCCGCGCAGCAGCCGGAAGGTCAGCGGCCATGCCGCCGCGCCTGCCAGCGTCGCCAGCAGCCACCAGGTCAGCACCACCCCACCTTCCCTGCTCACCCAATCCAATATGCTCTCAAGCATCAGTTCTCAGCCTTCAATGAACACCATTGCCGCAGCTTTACAACACTGCGCCATCCACAAGCCTGTAGAGCCGGGTCTCGCCCTGCTCATAGACAAGGTCCAGCAGACCCATATCAACCATGCGCTGGAACTTCGCCAGTCCATCCGGCGAGTAGTACACCCGCTCCAACTGCCCGACCACAATATACGATACATCATAGTGACGCAGCAGCCGCCACGCCGTCTCAATATCAACCGTGTTGTAGAGCGTGTTCACATTCAGAATGCGATGCTGTACCAGACGCGACAGCGGCTCCAGCGTATGCTGCTGGCGCTGGTGGAAATTATAACCGACCAGCGTCGGCAGGCCGGTATACACCGAAACTCGTGATCCCCACAGATATTCTCGCTCACTTTGCCCTTCCAGAATCACCGGTGAGCCTTCGACGTTCTCCTGCAGCCAGCGGATCATGTCGTAGTCTTCATCCAGCGAGAACCATTCGCCGTGCTCGCCCTGCACGGCATACGGCATGAACGCCATCCCATTCAGGGTATGGGGCGCATCGGGAGCCATGCGGTCGATCAATTTGGCCTGCGTCGCCAGAATCGGGTACATGGCAGCAATCGTAAACAGCACCGTCGCCGCCGTCATCCAACTGTTGCGCAGCCAGCCGCGCCACCATTCGCTGGCCCGCAGCACCCAGGCCAGCGCCGCCCCACCGGCAATGCTCAGCAGCAGCCACACCTGCACATAGAACTTGAAGACCGTGTTCTGCCGCCCGATGTCTCCAGCCCAGACGATCACATCCACCACAAAGGTGAGCGTGAGCGCCAGCACAATAAATGCCATCACCAGCCGCATTTCGCGCGGCTGCCCTGGACGGAAAAACAGCAGCCCGGCCCAGATAATCAGCGGCAAGGCAATGATGGCAATGGGATAGCCGATCACCGTCACAGCCAGCACAATAGCCGCGATCCAGCCCAGCCCGATCAGGATCATTGCCACCAGCGTCCCGCGTCCCACCAGATCGCGGACACGGATTGTCTTCAGGTAGCGCACCGTATCCCAGCAAAGCAGCGAAACGATCAGGAATAGAAACAGGCCATGAATATCCAGATAGCCCCACAGCGGGGTCTTCTGGCCCTGCCAGAACTGCGGGACGGCATCAGCGGTGGCATACCAGTACATATAGGGCTGCACAAACAGGCTGCTCAGCGCCAGAAAGGCGATCACCTGTCCGGCCCAGCGCAGCACTGCCGCCCTGGTCAGATGCAGACGCTTGAGTGATTCCCAGCCCAGATACAGCGCCACCCCCCCGAACAATCCCAGCAGCCGCCAGACCGGGCCCGGCGCAGGTATCGGCGCTTCCTCCTCCGTTTTGCGCTGCGCCCGATGCCACAGATAGCTGGCAAAAGTCAGCCCGAACAGCGCCAGCACCGTATAGGTCACCCAGTCGGCGAAATTGGTCGCCCGCAGGATGCCGGCTGCCAGCGCCCCCAGCGCCAGCGCCAGCCCCGCTTCCAACCGCCCCCGGAGCGAACGCCCGGCGGTCAGCACCTCATTGATCAGCCAGACAACCACCAGCAGCGTCAGGGACATGGCAATGGTGTGCGCGTGTGGGTCACCGTAGAGAAACGTGAAATAGGGGATTTCTGTGATGGCGTTGCCGGTGTGGGCGATCACGCGGGTTGGATTCCAGTACCACCAGTGCGTGCTGAAGTTCAATGCCTGCCCGCCAAAAAGCGCCCCGATGCCGCTGAAGACAGCGCTCAGCGGCGGCAGGAACTCCGCGCCGGTCACGGGACGCCAGCCGCCTGTGCGGGCCAGCCCCATCACCAGCAGCCGTATATCATCCAGATTGCCCAGCACCACCGCCAGCAGCATAGCCGCTGCCCCGGCCACCCAGGGACTGCCCATCCGTGCGCCCCAGGTGCCATCAGGTCGTCTGCGGCGCAGGCTGGCAGTCAGATTGAATGCAGCAGAAAACGCGCCCATCCCGGTCAGGGCGAAGAGCGTCGCCAGAATCAGGTTGTAGCCGACGGCGGGCATAAGCCCCAGCAGTTTGATCGGCATCCCGACCAGCACAAAGCCGTAATAGTAGTAGTTGATGTATCCGCCGGAAAACCAGGGGTTGATCGGCGGAAAAACCGTGCTTCGCAAGACAGCATTCAGATAGGCAAAATCCATCGGCTTCTCGCCGCCGAAGTTCGGATGCCATAGGTCAGGGTTGCCGAGCCGCACCAGCAAAAACGCCAGAAACAGCACCAGGGTGATGGCCTCAAAGATCAGCAGCCGCCGCCAGTGACGGCGCAGATAGCCGCGCAGCTCATCCCGCCGCCGCCAGCCCAGAAACAGGCTCAGCAGTGCCACGAGCGCCATCGCAACCAGAATTCCGCCGCGCGACCAGCTCCTGATGCCGACACTGGCCCCCAGCCAGGCCAACCACGAGACAATCAGCAGGCCGGCCACCTTCGCCACCGGATAGGCCCGGTCCGCCAGGGCAGGCAGCAGCGCGAACAATGTCGGCCAGGTGATCCAGCCGAGCAGCAGCAGCAAGCCCCACCAGGCCACCGTTGCGGCAATATCACTGCGATTGATCAGCGCGTCGGTGTCATAGAGTTCCGACCATGTGCCGCCAGAATACTGCACGTCGCGCAGCACATCGGGCAGCATCAATGCCGTTGGCGCGGCACTGGCTTGCGGTGCCGTCCAGGGGATCACG
>JALSTC010000112.1 GCA_026983935.1 Ardenticatenia bacterium | reverse complement strand
ACTGGGGAGGGCTATCCTCCGTATCAATGCTTCCCGTCGTCAGCGCCTTGTCTATCGTTCCCTGATTCTTTCCGCGCCGCGCCGGGGCTGGATCACGCTGCTGCTGGGCGGCGGCGGGATGACAGACCATCTTTTGCTGCGCAACTTGAGCGGGCGGCTGAGTACACTCGCTTTCGAGCTACATCTTGGCATGATCGCTTTTTCGTATCGACTGTATAGAGAGGGGCGCACAGTCAGTGCCTTCGAGTCAAATTTGCCGTTTTATGTGAACAACCGTCTGCAGATGCTGCGGACGCCCCGCGATATTAACATCCTTGATCTGGCTGAGCCTGTAGAGCGGCTTGTCCTGGAGCGTTTTCACGCCAACCAGCATCCCGGTCGTGTGCTTGGCATGAACATAGAGATTCCGGAAGACATCGAGGCTTATTACAGGGGGAATCCGGCACGGCTGCAGCCGGTGCTGCGGCCCGGTGTGGATGAGGACTATGTCGCCAGTTTGCTGGCCCCCGGTTTTAACCCGGAAGGGGCATTTGAGCTGCTGGTGTCTTTGCTTGACCTGCCATATTTGCCAGCGGACACTGTGGAAGTAGGCGAGGGGGATGCAGTACGGCGGATCACAGGCTATGCGATTACCAGGCCGTCTACGTGGCGTGAGACCCTGCCAGATGGCTGGCGGCGGATGCCCGCGCTTTTGACCGGCGCGGAGTAGTGGTCGAGCCGTTTTGAACGGGTGGGCATTTTTTATGCTGTTTTTGTTGACAATATCGGGCGTGTTTGTTAGAATTATATTGTGAATTATGACACTTTTTATCTATATTAATTATTTGGCTTTTGCCTCACTTGTTGCAGTCGGGGTGTTCACATGAAGCTTACAAAGCAAGGTCTACGGTGGTGGAGCCTGGCGGGCAGCCTGGCATTGTTGCTGGTGTTGCTGCCTGCACGGGCATTAGCACAGGGGGGCGCGACCGGTTCGTTGAACGCGCCAGATATAGCCGGGCTGTTCAATATTGTTCTGGTCCTCGCCATCCTGGTGTTTTTGCTTGTCGAGGGGTTGCTGATCTTTGCCATTGTTCGCTACCGCCGGCGCTCTCCTGATGAGATGCCGGAACAGGTGCATGGCAACAATGCGATGGAATTATCCTGGACGGTTGGCTCCGGTATTCTGGTCATCATCCTGTTTTTCTTCACACTCGGTTTCTATCAACAGCCGCGCACGCTTCCCGAAGACAGTGAGCCGGTAACCGTCGAGGTTACCGGGCATACCTGGTACTGGGAATACTACTACCCGGAAACGGGCGTGCGCACCGAAACTACATTGAATGTGCCAGCGGGTCGTCCTGTTGTGTTGGATATCACGTCTGCTGATGTTCAGCACAGCTTTTGGGTGCCGGAAATCTCCGGGAAAGTGGATGCCATTCCGGGTCGTGTACAGCGCATGTGGTTTCAGGTGGATGAGCCGGGACAATTTGTCGGCCAGTGTGCTGAATACTGCGGCCTCCAGCATTATGACATGCTGATCACCGTCAATGTGATGGAGGAGCAGGAATTTGCCAGTTGGATGGACGGCGAAGCGGCGGCTGTTGCTGAAGCGGCAGCCGCCACCGAGGAAGAAGCCGCCGCCCTTGCAGGCGATCCGGCTGCCGGCGAGCAGCTTTATAACAGCATGGGATGCATGGCCTGCCATTCGCTTGATGGTTCCACACTGGTTGGCCCATCTTTCCAGGGGCTTGGTGCCCGCGCTGGCGAAGTCCTGGACGGTGTTTCTGCAGAAGATTATCTGCGCGAGTCTATTGTGGACCCCTGTGCCTATCTGGCTGAAGGCTTTGATAACTGTGTGATGCCGCAGAACTTTGGTGATCGGTTAAGTGCACAGGACCTGGCTGATCTTATCGCTTTCCTTCTGGAGCAGTAATCCTGTTGGTGGATTCTGACCGGCACGGTTTATATGTGCCGGCGGATCGCCTTGATCGCATATGAGGGAGAATATTGTGTTATGGCGACTTCCGTAGCGGTGCCTGAGTCAGCAGCGAGGCCTGAGCCACGTGGTGTGCTTGCCTGGTTGACAACGGTTGACCACAAGAAAATAGGCATTATGTACGTTGTGACCGCTCTGGTGTTTTTCATCCTGAGCGGATTGCTGGCGCTGATGATGCGTCTGGAACTTGCTTCTCCGGGAGCAGACTATCTCACAGCGGATCAATACAACCAGTTCTTTACCATGCACGGTACGGCGATGATCTTCCTGTTCGTTGTGCCGATACTGGTTGGGGTGGGCAACTATATCGTACCGCTGCAAATTGGCGCACGGGATATGGCCTTCCCGCAGCTCAATGCTTTGAGCTACTGGATGTTCCTTTTTGCCGGATTGTTCATGTATGCCAGTTTTCTGATGCCTTTTGGGGCCGCGGCTGTCGGCTGGACGGCCTATCCCCCATTGAGCGCTAACACGACTCTGTCACCCGGCGCGAGCGTGGATATGTGGATTCTTGGCCTGCAGTTGGCCGGGATATCCTCCCTGATGGGCGCGGTGAACTTCATCACGACCATTTTGAACATGCGTGCACCGGGAATGACTCTGTGGCGTATTCCGGTATTCACCTGGACGGTACTGGTGATGGCGTTCATGGTGCTGGTGGCGACGCCGATGTTGAGTGGGGCAATGCTCCTGCTGCTGCTGGATCGCACGCTGCAGACCCAGTTTTTCTCCGTGGCAGGCGGCGGCGATCCGGTGCTCTGGCAGCACATGTTCTGGTTTTATTCGCATCCGGCGGTCTACATCATGATCCTTCCGGCTATGGGCGTGGTATCGGAAGTGCTCCCCGTTTTCTCCCGCAAGCCGCTGTTTGGCTACAAAGCGATCGTCTGGTCATCAATTGCCATTGGCGCGATGGGCTTCACAACCTGGGCGCATCACATGTTCACCACCGGATTGACACCGGTCACGCAGGCATTCTTTGTGCTTTCCACGATGGCCATCGCTGTGCCGACGGGCGTCAAGATGTTCAACTGGATATTCACCATGATCGGCGGGTCGCTGAAATTTGACACGCCGCTGCTGTTTGTCATCGGCTTTCTGAGTACGTTCCTCGTCGGCGGCATCACCGGTGTCTTCAATGCGATTCTACCGATTGATACCCAGGTGCATGACACCTACTGGATTGTAGGTCATTTGCACTATGTGCTGTTTGGCGGGAGCGTTTTCGCCATCTTCGCCGGTTTCTACTACTGGATGCCGAAAATGTTTGGCTGGCGGTTGAGCGAGTGGCTCGGTAAGTGGCACTTCTGGCTGATGTTTCTCGGGTTTAACCTGACTTTCTTCCCCATGCATATCCTGGGATTGATGGGGATGCCCCGGCGCATTTATGACTACAGCCCGGAGCGCGGCTGGGATGCGTTGAACATGCTGTCAACGATCGGAGCGTTTCTCATCGCGGCTTCCATCTTGCTGTTCATCATCAATGTCCTTTACAGCGCTGCTCGTCGCCAGGAAGCAGGGGATGATCCCTGGGAAGGCGATACGCTGGAATGGATGACGTCATCGCCACCGCCGGATTACAACTTTGAGCAGATTCCAGTGGTTCATGGTTTGCGCCCGGCGCGGGACGCGCGTCTCGGGTTGATTGAGGGAGAAACCCATGAGTAGCGAAAGCCACTCCGCACACGAAGATATCCATCTGCCGCCCCCCAGTTGGGCACCTCTTATTGTCGGTTTAGGGACAGTCGTTCTTGCCTCCGGGCTGCTGTTCTGGCCGCTTTTCCCGATTGGCCTGTTGATCTTTCTCTTCGGGGTGTGGAAGCTGAGCAACTTCACACTTATCGAGGAGCTGAAGCCTTCGATGGGTGTCAACAGCCGTGTGTTGGGCATGTGGGTGTTCCTGGCATCGGAGATCATGTTCTTCTCCGGCCTGATTTCCACATTTCTGGGATATCGATCCCGGACGCCCGGCGCGCGCAGTCTGTTGGATGTGCCCTTGATGACGGTCGGAACTTTTATCCTGCTTTCGAGCAGTTTCGGTGCAGTCTCGGCGCTTTCCGCGGTGCGGGAAGGGCGTTTTAAAGCTTACCGCAACTGGATCATCGCCACCATGGTGATGGGTGCTGCCTTTCTTTTGATTGAAGGGCTGGAATGGGCCGAACTGATCAACGAGGGTATTACAACCGGGACGCTTTTTGGTTCGGCGTTCTTCACGCTGACGGGTTTCCATGGACTGCACGTGCTCACCGGGCTGGGCATCATGGCCCTGCTTCTGGTGCGTTACTATCTCGGTAAAGTGTCGGTGGCCAGTACGGTGAGCGTTGAGCTGTTTGGCCTGTATTGGCACTTCGTGGATATTGTCTGGATTATCCTGTTCACTATCATTTATCTGCTGAAATAAAAGCGAGCCAGAAGGAGACTTGACGATGACCGAGTATACGCAGCAGTTGATGGTGGAAACACACGGGGAAAAGAAGCATCCGAATTACCTCGCTGTCTTCGGCTTGCTGGCGCTGATCACGTTGGTTGAAGTGACCGTAGCATCATCGTGGCCTGCTGTGCTGATCATCCTCTCGCTGACCAAGGTCGCTCTCGTCGCGATGTATTACATGCATCTGAAGTTCGCCAGCGGCTGGTTTACGACGATCTTTCTTGTGCCCGTCCCTTTCCTTTTGCTGGTGTTGATCGTCATTGTCGTGGCGCTGACCCCTGCCGCCGATGGGGTGGTGGCTGCTACGGGTGTTTGCAGCTTCTTCTAAAGATCAACCGGCATCAGTTTTGATGTGATACAAGGGCCTTCCTGCAAGTGGGAAGGCCCTTGTTTTTACATAGATGGGTTTTGCCCCTTTAGCCGCAGGGCGGCGGAACCGACGGCGGACAAATA